>JBIOXT010000069.1:0-11138 GCA_044869795.1 bacterium
ACGGGGTTGTCGTACCAGGCGGTGCTCTGCGAGCGCAATTACAACATTGCGCAGTACCGGCGGGATGCCATCGGCCGGCTCTTTCTCGTCGTGATGCGCGCGACGTATCGGCAGGCCAATCTCATCGTGGCGAATTCCCACGGCCTTGCCGCCAGCCTGCACACGGATTTCGGCGTCCCGCCGTCCAGGATTCGCGTCATTTACAATCCCTTTGACCTCGACCGGATCGAGCGTCTCGCGGCCGCGGACGGCCGGCCCGATGGGAGGGCGAATCTTCCCGTGATCATTTGCGTCGGACGGCTTGAGCGTCACAAGAATCAGGCCATGCTGATCCGGGCCTTCGCCGCGCTCCGCCGTACGGTTTCCTGCCGGCTGCAGTTGGTCGGGGACGGTCCGATGCTGCGGTCCCTTGTAGCGTTGGCCACCAAACTTGGCGTCGCCGAGGGCGTGGAGTTCACGGGTTGGGTGGACAACCCATTCCCGTTGGTGCGGCGGGCGAGTGTGTCGGTGCTGGCCTCGGATTTCGAAGGGTTTCCCAGCGCGCTGGTCGAGGCCATGGCCTGCGGGTGCCCGGTCGTGGCCACCGATTGTCCGTCGGGTCCCAGAGAAATCACGCTGGATGGAACATGCGGCCTGCTGGTGCCGGTCCGCGACGAAGGAGCGCTGACTGGTGCACTGCGCCGCGTCCTCACCGAGCCGGCGCTTGCGGCGGAACTCCGGACCCGCGGCCTGGCGCGCGCCCGCGACTTCGACATCAACAGGGTGCTGGATGACTTCCGCGCCGTGATGGCGACCCCAGAGCCGGGGATCGAGAACGCGGGACCGACCGCGCGATAACGGCTGGTCAGGCGGTTGACCGCCGCGCGCAGGGTCGTCACAATAACAGACACTGTCCGTATCGCCAAGGAGGTTTATCTGTGGATTCTGTTGTTGCCAGGTCCCATTCTGAAGAACTTACCCCACCGCACGGCGGCACACTGAAACAGCTGATCCGAGACGACGACCGCTCGGCTGCGCTCAAAGCCGAGGCCGTTCGTCTCCCCTCGTGGGACCTCACCCCAAAGCAGGTCTTCGACATCGAGATGCTGCTGAATGGCACCTTCTCCCCGTTGGAAGGCTTCCTCGGGCAGGCCGACTACGAGTCCGTGTGCGCAACGATGCGCCTGACCGACGGGACGCTGTGGCCGATCCCGATTACGCTCGACCTCAGCGAAGAGTTTGCCCGGTCAATCGCATCGGCCCCGCGCATCGCGCTGCGGCATCCGGAGGGCATGGTGCTGGCGGTGTTGACGATCGGCGACGTCTGGCGTCCCGATCGCCAGCGGGAAGCCCAGCAGGTATTCGGCACCACCGATCCGAGCCATCCGGGGGTGTTTGGCCTGCTCCACCAGACCAATCCGGTGTACGCCGGCGGCCGGCTCGACGGCATCGAGCTGCCGCCTCACCACACGTTCAGACACCTGCGGTACACGCCCGCCGAATTGCGCGCGCAGTTCAAAAAGTTGGGATGGCGACGCATCGTCGCGTTTCAGACCCGCAACCCGATGCACCGCGCGCATGTGGAGCTGACCAAGCGGGCCGCGGCGGCCGCCGAAGCCAACCTGCTGCTGCAGCCGGTCGTGGGCCGCACCCGCGCGGGAGACCTGGACTATTTTGTGCGCGTCCGCTGCTACCAGGCCGTGCTCGAGCATTACCCGGCCCAGACCACGATGCTCAGCCTGCTGCCGCTGGCGATGCGGATGGCCGGACCGCGCGAGGCGGTGTGGCACGCGATCATCCGCCAGAACTTCGGCTGCAGCCACTTCGTCGTTGGCCGCGATCACGCCGGCCCGGGAGCGGACCGTTCCGGACGAGCCTTTTACGGTCCCTACGATGCCCAGGCGCTGGTGCGCACCCACCAGGACGAGCTGAAGATCACGATGCTGCCGTTTGAGGAGATGGTGTACGTCGAGGAACTCGCGCAGTACGTGCCCGCCTCGGAAGTGCCCGCCGGCGACAAGGTCCTCACGCTGTCGGGCACCGAGCTGCGCCGCCGGCTCCGCGAAGGGCTGGAGGTGCCCGCGTGGTTCTCGTATCCCGAGGTCGTCACGCAGCTGCGGCAGACGCATCCGCCGCGGTCGGAGCAGGGGTTCACCGTCTTCTTCACGGGTCTCTCCGGGTCGGGAAAGTCGACGATCGCCAACATCCTCGTGGCCAAACTGATGGAGATCGGAACGCGCCCGGTGACCCTGCTCGACGGCGACATCGTGCGCAAGCACCTCAGCAGCGAGTTGGGCTTCTCCAAAGAGCACCGCGATCTGAACGTGAAGCGCATCGGCTTCGTGGCCAGCGAGATCACCAAGAACCGCGGGATCGCCGTCTGCGCGCCGATTGCACCGTATGATGCCACGCGGCGCGAAGTGCGCGAGATGATTGGGCAGTACGGGGCGTACGTCGAGGTGTACGTCGCCACCCCGCTCGAGGTCTGCGAGGCGCGCGACCGGAAAGGGCTGTACGCCAAGGCCCGCGCCGGCCTGATCAAGGATTTCACCGGCATCGACGATGTCTACGAGGCGCCGCGCGACGCCGACATCGTCCTCGACACCTCCAACCTGGCCCCGGAGGCAGCCGCCCAGCAGATCCTGCTGCACCTGGAGACCAACGGGTACATCAATGGACAGTAACCGATGAAGGCGCTGATCACCGGCGGCGCGGGGTTTATCGGGTCGCACCTCGCCGAAGCGCTGCTGGACCGGGAAGATCAGGTCGTCGTGCTCGACGATCTGTCTACCGGCAGCCTGCAGAACATCCTGGGAGTGATGCGGCATCCCGGGTTCGAGTTCGTCCGCGGGTCGATCATGGATCGCCAGATTGTCAGCGATGCGGTGGCCGGCTGCGACGTCGTCTACCACCTCGCGGCCGCCGTGGGGGTCCGTCTGGTCTTCGAGCAGCCGGTCCGCACGATCGAGACCAACGTCGAAGGCACCGAGCAGGTCCTGGATGCCTGCCTGCGCTTTGGGCGCAAGGTCCTCGTCGCCTCGACCTCCGAGGTCTACGGCAAAGACGTCCGCGGCAACGGCCGTCGCTTTCGCGAAGCCGACGACATCACCATCGGTCCGTCGATCCGGTGGTGCTATGCGACCAGCAAGGCCCTGGACGAGTTCCTGGCCCGAGCGTACCGGCAGGAGAAGGGCCTCCCTGTGGTCATCGCCAGGTTGTTCAACACCGTGGGTCCCCGCCAGTCCGCCGCGTACGGCATGGTCGTCCCGCGGTTCGTGGAGCAGGCCCTGCGGGGGGCGCCGATCACCATCTATGGGGACGGTTCGCAGGTCCGCACCTTTACCTGGGTCGGCGACACCGTCGATGCGCTGATGCGGTTGATGGACTCGCCACGGGCGGAAGGGGAAATTTTCAACGTCGGCTCGGACGAACCGGTAACCGTGCGCGACCTGGCCGGCCGCGTGCAGGAGGCGACCGGGTCCTCATCCGAGATCGTGATGATCCCGTACGAGCAGGCGTACGGCCCGGGCTTCGAGGACATCGCCTACCGTGTGCCGGACATCTCCAAACTTCACGACCTCACGGGATACGTCCCGACACTCGGACTCGACGACATCCTGGCCCGGGTGATCGATTACTCACGCAGGACGCTGCATGAGCAGCGCGAATGACACAACTCACACAACCTACACAACTCACACAATTACTGCTGAACAGGTATGGAAAACATCCCTGCGATTATGTCCGTTGGGTCAGTTGAGTGAGTTGAGTGAGTTGAGTGAGTTCAGATGCGTTTGCGTCTGCTGACCCTCGTGTTGATGGTCCTGACCGCGGTCGCGGCGGGCGTGCACCGCGCGGCGGCGCAGCCCTCCTTTGCGGAGATCACCGACCGCCTGAAAGCCGTCAACCCCGCGCTGCGCACCTTCATCGTCGACCAGGTCGTGGACGCCCGGGTGTGGGGGATCTTCCGCTGGCGGCTGAACACCACGATGTACGCCTCACGCCCGGCGTCGTACAAGGTCATCGTCCACAATCCGCCGCCGCTGATCGGCCGCTTTGCGGACGTGGTGTCGGATGTCTCCTCGCCCGAGCAGGTGCTGGCCGACTACCGGGCGACGGCCGTCCGGGCCGCGCCGAACAACCGCCTCGTGGTGGACCTCGCCGGGACCTCGCCCAGCGTCAATCCTCCCGTTGCCATCCTCACGGTGGACGCCTCCCGGTGGGTCGCCGAAGAGGTGCTGTTGAAGTACGCCTGGGGGGACGTGCGGGTCACCTGGCACTACCAGCCGGTCGAAGCGTATCTGCTGCCGACGAGTGCTCGGATCGATATCCCGCGGTTCGCGATCGGGGCGGACGTCCTCTTCGTCAATTACCGCCTGAACGTCCCGCTGCCTGCAGGCATCTTCGACGAGGACCGCTAACCTCTACGTCCCGTTTCCGCGTTTCCGCGTTTCCCTGTTTCCGCCCTTAGGTCAGTGAGGATCGTTTCCGCGATCCGGGAAATCGCGCCGGGTGATCCCATGCGCAGCCGACCGGCGGCGCCCCGCCGCAAACGTTCTTCAGGGCTGCGCAGAAGCCGCAGGACGGCGCCGGCCGCCTCGGTCCACCCGCGTGTGGACACGAGGGCGTCGTCGAGCAGGCGCTGCTGCAGCGCGAGGAACCGGGGCGTGATCTGAGAGCCGCTTCCGGGGAACGTCACCACGGGCTTGCCAAGGCCGGCCGCCTGCTCGCTCGCCGTACCCGCCAGCGCCACGACGACGTCCGCATCACGGACCGCCCCTCCGAAATCGCCGGTGACCATCACCTCGGCTCCGCCTCGCTGTATCCTCCCGTCGTGGAACGTCCATCCTGCGCCGGCGGCCGTCATCTCCATCAGGCCCTGGTCGAGGTCGCGTGCAAGCGGGCAGATCACGGTCACGGGGACCCGCTGCAGGACCAGTTCTGCCAGACGCAGGAGGTCGATCACGTTTGCGTAGGCATCGCGGCGGCTTCCCGGAAGGAGGGCGATGACATGCCGGTCCGGCCGGCGCGTTCCCGCCGTCGCACTTCCACCGATGGTGTCCATGAGCGGATTGCCGACGTAGACCGCGTCGATCCCGCGGAGGCGGAGATCGTCGGCTGTCTGCTCGTCTCTCGTGAACACCCGCGCGGCCAGGCGGCGCATGACGCGCACCTCCAGCCACCCATGCGGATCGTGCCGCGATGATTTGGCGGTGGCGATCAGCAGGACCGGCGCTCCGGCCGCGGCGGCCATCCACAGACAGTACACGTCCCCGATCGCCACGACCAGATCGTGTCGGCCCCGCCGATCGCGGATGGTGCGGCGCTGGCTCCGCCACAGCGCCAGCCCGCCGGCACGGACATCGTCCAGCAGTCCTGTCCCGCGCGCACCGAATCCGCCCGACGGCAGCCGGCGTACGGGCTGCAGCAATGGGATCTCACCGTACGCGCCGCCGTTTCCCACCAACGGATAGGCCGTGACAGATGCGGACGGCAGGAGGTGGCTGGCGAGGTTTGCCCCGACCCCGTCCTCGCCGTGTCCGTTGCTGACGATCAGAACTGTTGGTAGTTGGTGGCTAGGGTTCGGCGTGGGCGGTTTCTGGTAGGGGAGGGTGTTGGGGCGGTAGTGATGGGGAGGGATGCTGATCATTGCCGCTCGGGTCGGCGGCAGGAATCCTGGGCTCGGCCACGTGTGCACGGCGTCTCGCTTCGAAGGCGCCGTCATAGTAGGCTTCCCAAAACAGGTACGCATAACACTCGCTGGCGACCCACGGATTCTCAGTCTGTTCCGCCCATCGCAGCGCCCGGCGCGCAAGGCGACCGTAGGGGCCTGCGCGGTAGATGAGCCACTTCAGCGGCAGCAGGGCGGGGTGGACCTCCAGGAACAGCCCCATGCCCAGCCCACGGCCGTGTTTCTGCCAGAAGTAGAAGACGCTCTCGCCGGCCTGGCGCGCTTTGACGAGCGTCTGGTCCAGGGTGCGGGCGTCGCAATCATACCCCACGGTCTCAGGATCGTAGAAGAACCGGACCCCCCGGGCCCGCAGACGCAGACCGAGGTCGATGTCTTCCCAGCCGTAGCCGACGAACGTCTCATCGAACCCGCCCGCCGCCCACAGATCCTCGGTGCGCATCGAGAGGTTCCTGGTCACCAGTTGGTAGGGAGACAGGTCATGGCGGCGCCGCTGCGTGAGGTCGGGGGTCAACTCCCGCGTCCGCATGAACAGCGTGGTCTTGGAGTCCGGGTGGATCAGCGTGCGGCCCTGGACCCCGATCGGTCCGTCGTGCCGCTCGTAGTAGCGATAATGCCGGCCGAGCAGTTCGGGCCCGGCGAGGATGTCCGAGTCGAGGAAGAGGAGGATCCGTCCCCTCGCCAGCCGGGCGCCGGCATTGCGCGCGGCGGAGCGGCCGCGGTTCGGCTGCCAGTGGTAGTGCACCGGGACAGGTGCGGTCAACGACGTGACCATCTCACGGGTCCCGTCGGTCGAGCCGTCGTCGAGGACGATGATCTCGAACTGATCGGCCGGGAAGTCCTGCGCCAGCAGAGGCGGCAGTGTCCGGGCCAGCGCCGCACGGTTGTTGTACGTGGGGATGATCACACTGAGGTGGGGCATGCGACGATGTGTTCTCCCTGCAGGCGCTGGGGCCTGCTTGTTCATGCTGCGACCGCGGCCTGCCTGCGGATCTCGGCGCGAACGGTCCGGAGGTAGTGCCGGTTCAGCACCCCGCGGAAGGCCAGGGCGGCGAGGCCCTGCAGGCCCGCATGGTGCAGGCGTTTCACGGCGCGGCCGACGTTCTCCGGCCCAAGCAGGCCCGCACCGGATTGGATCCAGTATGCCATGCGGTGCAGCGGCGTGAGTTGGACCAGCAGCCGCGTTTCGAAACTTGGGCGCTTGCGGAAGAAGTACACCGCACTGCGGGCGCGCTCTTCCTCCTTCCGCAGGGCCGTGCCGACGTCCTGGGCCGCCGCGGCCGGCTCGACGTGGAAGGCCACGGCCTCCCTGGAGAAGACGCGATGCAGTCCCAGGTCGGCGAGGCGCTGACCGAGCTCGAAATCTTCCCACCCGTACCCAGGGAACCCTTCGTCAAACAATCCGGCCTCCACCAGCGCCGCTTTCTCGACGCCGGCATTGGCGGTGTTGAGCAGTGAGGGCGATCCGGCCAGTGGGGGAATCGACGCGGGGATGGCATCCGGTGTCGGGATGCTGATGATCGGTCCGCGCGAGACGATCCGCTGCCCGGACTGCGGGTGCATGTCCAGATGGGCGGACAGGAACGACGGCACGACGATGACATCGCTGTCCACGAAGACGATGATCCGGCCTCTGGCGGTCCGCACCGCGGCGTTGCGCGCCGCACTCCGCCCGCGGTTCGCGGGGAGAATCATGGGATGCAGGTAGGGGGCGCGCCGGGCATGCGCGGCGAGGACGGCGGGGGTTTGGTCGGTCGATCCGTCGTCGACGACGATGATCTCAAACCGCTCCGCCGGCAGCGTCTGCGCGGTGAGCGCGCGCAGGCACGTATCGATCAGCTCCGCCCGGTTGTGGGTGGGCACGACGACACTGATCTCGATCACGGCTCACTCGACCGACACGACTCACTCAACCTACACAACGTCAGGGGGTTGCGGGTGCATCCTCTAGCTGCAGGTGAGCCAGTCGCGAATAGGTGCCGCCGGCGGCCAGGAGCTGATCGTGGCGGCCTTCTTCGACGATGCGGCCCCGATCCAGCACGATGATGCGGTCCGCCTTCCGGATCGTGGACAGCCGGTGCGCGATGATGAACGTCGTGCGGCCCGCCATCAGGCGCTCCAGCGCGTCCTGCACCAGCCCTTCGGACTCGCTGTCGAGGGCCGAGGTGGCTTCGTCGAGGATGATGATCCGCGGACCGTTGAGGATCGCGCGGGCGATGGCCAGCCGCTGACGCTGTCCTCCCGACAGCGCGTGGCCGTCTTCCCCCAGCGGCGTCTCGTATCCCGACGGCAGCTGCGCGATGAAGTCGTGGGCATTGGCCGCCACCGCGGCGGCGACGACCTCCGCGTCGGATGCCTCCGGCCGCGCATAGGCGATGTTCTCATGCACGGTGCCGTCGAAGAGGATCGTCTCCTGAGGAACGAGACCGATCTGCCGGCGCAGGGTGCGCAGCCGGACGACACGCAGGTCGTGTCCATCGATCGTAATCTCCCCGCGGGTGGGATCGTAGAACCGCGGCAGCAGGTTGATCAAGGTGGTCTTGCCCGCGCCGCTGGGCCCGACCAGCGCGATCCGCTCCCCCGGGGCGACTTCCAGCGTCACATCATGGAGCGCCCAGCGGTCCTCCGCGTAGGCAAAGGCCACGTGCCGGAACGCGATATGTCCGCGGATCGGCGGCAGGTCGGTAGCCTGCGGGTCGTCGGCGACGCCGGCGGAAACGTGCATCAGTTCGACGACCCGTTCGAGCGCGCCCAGTCCCTGCCGCGTCGCGCTGTAGAGCCGGGACAGCGCGACCGACGGCTCGATCGCCAGGCTGGCGTAGACGAGGAACGAGACCAGCGCGCCGGCGGTCAGCACACCATTGGTCACCAGCCGGCCTCCCTGCCACAGCATCGTGACCAGGCCGAGGGCGGTGAGAAAACTGATCAGCGGGACCTGGGCGGCCACCAGTTGGCTGATGCGCAGCTGATCACGCAGGGCGCGCTGGTTCTCCCGGCGGAACCGCCCGATCTCGCGATACTCCTGCACGAACGCCCTGATCACGCGGGCTCCGCCGAACGCCTGGCGCAGCAGCGAGGCCATGTCGGCGATGCGCTCCTGCGCGCGGTGCGACACACGCTGGATCTCGCGCCCGAACAGCCGCGCGGCCCCCAGCAGCACGGGGATGATGACCAAGAGCTGGACGGCCAACCGCCACTGCACGACGAAGAGCATGACCACGATGCCGGCCAGCAGCAGGCTCGTGGCCAGGAAGTCGAGCGCTCCGATCAGGAGGGTCGCCTGCACGACCTGCGTATCGTGCAGGCTGCGGGCGATCAGATCTCCGCTGCTGAACCGGGTAAAGCGGTCCAGCGACCACCGCTGCACCCGTTCGAACAGGTCCTGGCGCATGTCCGCGATGACGCGGTGGCCGATCAGGAAGCTCAGCGAGATCTGCCCGTACAGCAGCAGGCTGCGCAGCGCGTAGACGAGCAGGAACACGACGGCCGCGGTGTTGAGGGTCTGCAGGCTGCGCGTGCGGATGATGGTATCGATCGTGACCCCCAGGTAACGGGGGACGAACAACTCCAGCACGACGATGGCCAGCAGGCAGAACAGGCCGGCGGCGACGTACGCCCAGTACGGGGCGACGAACCGGAGGATGGCCCGCCAGGTTCCGGGGCGCGGCGGCTGGTGCGAAGTGCTCATACCTGCGGTCTCCAGGCCGGGTCGGCGACGGCGAACGCCGCGCTCACGATCTGTGAGGCCGCCGACGCATCGGAGCCGTACAACTGCGTCAACGCCGCGGCCGTTTCCGCGAGCGCCAGCCGGTCATCGAGCAAGCCGTTCACACGGTTCGCGATCTCTTGGGCGGTCCACCTGCCGACCCACTCCGGGACAACCTCCCGGCCCGCCCGCTGGTTCGGCAGGGCCAGAAATCCAGCGCGGCGGCGGTAGCGGTTCAGGACGGTATGTTTGATCAGCCGGTGCACGCCGGTGAAGCGGGCAATCCATTCCAGTGGTCCCTCCACCGATGCCAGTCCGATGTAATCGGTATGCAAGATGAGCCCGAACGGGATGCCCGCGGCGGCGAGCTCCAGCGTCATCGTACCCGGCAGGGTCAGCGCAAACGTCGCGCCCATCAGCGCCGACCACCGATTTCCGGTGATCCACTGCAGGTCGAGCCCCGGTTCGATCCGCGCGGCCTCCCGCTGCGCCGCCAGCAGTGTGGCCGGCGAGATGAACGGCGACACGACGACCTGGAACGTTACCCGCGGCCGCATCGCGGCAAGACGGCCGGCGACGGCGACGACGAGGGACACCGCGGCGCGGAACACGCGGTCACGGCTTCCCGGCAGCAGGGCGATGGTCTCGGTGCGGCGTCCGCCGGGGCCGCGTGAGCTGAGCGCATCTTCCCGGGCGCGGGCCGCTGCGCCAGCGCGAGGATCGCCCGTCACGACGATCTTGGCGGCGGGCACGCCGCGGGTGCGGAGCCTGGCCGCATGGTCGGCGGTCGGAACAAAGATGCGGTCGAACCCCCGGTGACGCTTTGCGATCAACTCGGTCTCGCTGAACGCGCATGCCCGCAGGCCCAGTCGCGACGACAGCCGTGCGGACACCCAGGGGTCACCGCCCAGATGCACGAGGACCGCTCGAGGGAGCACCTCGAGGGACCCGAGTCCCGCCGCCAGGCGCAGGCACGTGATGGGCGGGATGATCCGGTCGAACAGTCCCCACGATCGCACCGTCTCGAGTTCCCCGCCGCCGGCGAACTGGGTGGGAAGCAGCGCGAGGGTCAGCCGGACCCGCTCCCCGGCGGCTGCGGCCGCTCGGGCCGCTTCCGCGGTGGGACGGATCCATCCGGCCAATTCTCCAGGTCCGTTGCCGGCGAGGATGAGCTCGATGCCTGTCGCCGGGATGTCGATCCGCTGGCGCTCCGCCTGCAGTGCCTGCACCATGCTCCCAATTATATGTCCAGGGTTTTGTGCAAGAGGTGGCCCCCGATGCGGTGAACCTAATAGATGATGGCACGTCACCGGTTCTTCCGTTCGGCCCTCCTCGCTGTCGCGCTCGTCCTGCTGGGGGTGATGCTGTCCGCGCGTCCGGCGGCGGCGCAGGAGGAGCCGATCGTCGTCGAAGCCGATCAGATCGTCTACGATCAGGCGCTGCAGCGCATCGAGGCCACCGGTCACGTCAGGATCCGCCACCGCGGCGTCACCGTCCAGGCCGATCGGGCCGTGGTGGATCTGCGTGAGCAGCGGCTGCAGGCGACCGGGAATCCCGTCATCCTCACCGACGAAAAGGGCCGTATGCTCCGCGGCCAGACCCTGACCTACGACTTCCGCGCGGAGCGCGCCGAGCTCACCCCGGCCGAGACCAGCGTGAATGGCATGCACGTCAGCGGGGCGCGCCTGCAGGCTGAGCCCTCCCGCATCCTCGTCGAGGGCACGACCTTTACGACCTGCAACCCCGACCACCCCGCGTACCGCG
>JBIOXT010000070.1:0-8405 GCA_044869795.1 bacterium
GCTGTTTGAACTCACCGAGGTCCTGGGGTTCGAACGGTTGATCGACGAGACCGCCGACGCCCTGCACGGAGTCGGCGCCCGCTACGCCCGGATCGAGGCGTTCAGCGAGCGGCGCAAGCAGCGCGGCGAGGACCGGCTCACGCAGCGGATGCGCCCGGACGTCATCCGCTTGTTTAGTTTGACCCCCGAGGAGTTGCAGCTGCTGACGGCCGACGACGCGCGGGATAAGTTTGTGCGCGCGGCGCGGGAGCGCAACATCCGGATCCTGTACGTGCGGCCGCTGGTCACCACGGCCGGCCTGCCGGGATCGCAAGCCAACCTCGATTTCCTCGAGGCCATTGCCGCCAACGTGCACCGCTTTGGACTGCAGACCGGTCAGGCCGGTCCGCTGCCGGTCCTCGAGGTGCCGCGCCTGCTGCTGCTGATCGTGTGCCTGGGTGCGGTCGCGGTGCTGGTCTACGCCCTCGCGGTCATCGCGGATGCCGTCGGGGCCCCGATGCCCACCGCCTGGCTGTGGGGCGTCTTCGCTGCGGGCGCGCTGCTGAGCGTTGGAACGCTCGTCGCCGGATTCGGGTTCACGTTGTGGCGAAAAGCGCTGGCGCTGGGGGTGGCCGCCACGGTTCCGGCCCTGGTGGTCGCGGCAGTGCTTCCTGCGGTGGGATCCGGTCGGGGATCCCGCCCCGCGACACCGGCGCTGCGCGTGTTGTGGATCGCGTCGGTGGGCGCCGTGCTCGCCGGCATCGTCGTGGCCGGCCTGCTGTCGCAGTGGGAGTTCATGCTGGCCGCCGATGTCTTCGCCGGTGTGAAACTGGCTCACGTGCTGCCGGTCGTCATCGTCATGCTCCTGCTGTGGCGCCTGGACCGTCCCCGCCAGCATTGGCGGCAGACCCTTCGTGACGCCTGGGCGTGGTCGGGCCACCCGCTGCTGCTGCGATACGCGATCGCCGTCGCGGTGATCGGGCTCGCCGCGGTCGTCCTGCTCGCCCGCAGCGGCAACTTTGGGTTCCCGCTGTTGGGGTTTGAAGAACGCCTGCGTGCGGTGGCCGAAGATTGGCTCGTGGCGCGGCCGCGGACGAAGGAGTATCTGATCGGCCATCCGGCCCTGATGCTTGCCGCCGCCGCGGCGGTGCTCGGCTGGCGGGCGTGGGTGCTTCCCCTCGCCGCGATCGGGGTGATCGGCCAGGCCGGCATCATCAACAGTTTCTCGCACCTGCACACGCCGCTGCTGTACACGCTGTGGCGGACCGCCAATGCGCTGATCGTCGGCAGCCTGCTCGGGCTGGTGGCCGTCTGGATCCTGGGGGCCGTCGCCGCGCGAACCGCCGGGCGCCATCCGCCGGCACCGTCTCGCGCCCGCTGATGCGGGTCGTCATCTCCGGTTATTACGGCTTCGGGAACCTCGGAGATGAGGCGGTGCTTGCCGCGATGCTGGCGGCGCTCCGCCCACGCCTGCCGGATGCCTCCTTCGTCGTCCTCTCGGGCAATCCTGACGCCACGGCCCGGCTGCACGCCGTGCGCGGCGTGCCGCGGCTCGGCGTGGCGGCGCTGCGCGCGCTGTCGGGCGCCGATCTGTTCATCAGCGGCGGCGGTAGTTTGATCCAGGACGTGACCAGCGCACGGTCCCCGCTGTACTACCTGGGCGTGCTGCGGACCGGCAGTGCCCTGGCTCGGCGCACGATGATGTATGCGCAGGGCGTCGGGCCCATCGGCAGGGCGGTGATCCGCCGGCTCACGAAGTGGGCCTGCGATCGCGTAGACCTGCTGACAGTCCGCGACGAAGATTCCCGCGAGTTGCTGCGCGCCTGTGGCATCCGCCATCCCATCGAGCTCGTTGCCGATCCGGTCTTTGCGCTGCCCGCGGCACCGCCGGACCGCGCGGCCGCGCTGCTCGGGTCTTCGACCGTCCCGCGCCTCGGGGTCGCGCTGCGCCCATGGACCGGCGACGACATCGACCCGCTGCTGCGGGGACTGCGCGCGTTTCGCGATCGCATCGGCGGCGACGTCGTGGCCTTGGTCTTCCAGCCCGGGCAGGACGGTGCCCTCGCGGATCGCGTGGCCCGCGAGGTCGGAGCACGGATCATCGGCGATGTCACGCCGCAAGAGATGCTGGCGGTGATCGGGCAGCTGGATCTCGTGATCGGGGTCCGCCTCCACGCCCTCATCTGTGCCGCGGCCGCGGGCGTGCCCGCACTTGCCGTGTCGTACGACCCGAAAGTCGACGCCCTGGCGCGGCGGATCGGGGCGGGGATCCTGCCGATCAGGTCGCTGAGCGAGGACGCCGTGACGCGCACGCTGGCCGCTGCGTGGACGAACCGGACCGCGATGCGTGATACCCTGCGCGCGCAGGCCGCCGTGATGCGCGCCGCCGCGTTCCGCGCCGCCGACCTGGCCGCGGCGCTGGCAGGAGTTCCTTCGCAACCCACGGAATAGTCGCAGGACACCGTCGCAGCAGCAGTCGCAGCATGGGAGGCCCTCGTCATGGCGGAGGTGCTGAAGGTGTCCGCCGACTCCAAACCCAAGGCCGTCGCGGGCGCGCTCGCTGCAGTCCTCCGTGACAAAGGGTCGGTCGAGCTGCAGGCCGTCGGGGCGGGTGCCGTGAACCAGGCCGTCAAGGCCATCGCGATCACCCGCGGGTTCGTGGCTCCCAACGGCATCGATCTGGTGGCGATCCCCGCGTTCACCAAAGTCGAGATCGAAGGCGAAGAGCGTACCGCCATCAAGTTCCTCATCGAGCCTCGCTAGTCGCTCGCGTCCATCTCCTCCGCGTTCCCCGCAGCACATCCGGATGCTCGTGATAGTCTAGAGGCTGGCGATGAACTCGAGCTATGGTGAGCTGAAGGTCTTTTCCGGGACCGCAAACCCCGATTTGGGGAAGGAGATCGCGGCCTACCTGGACATCCCTCCTGGCAAAGTCCGGCAGACCCGCTTCGCCGACGGTGAGATCTACCTGCGGTTTGAAGAGAATGCGCGGGGCGTGGACGCGTTTGTGGTGCAGCCGACGTGCCCGCCGGTGAACGAGCACCTGATGGAGCTGTTCATCATGCTCGATGCGCTGCGGCGCGCGTCGGCAGGACGCATCACGGCGGTGATTCCCTACTACGGCTATGCCCAGAGCGACAAGAAGGACGCGCCGCGCGAGCCGATCACCGGCCGCCTGGTCGCGGATCTGCTGGTCAGCGCCGGGGCGAATCGGATCCTCACCGTCGACCTGCACGCCGGCCAGATCGAGGGGTTCTTCAACATCCCGGTCGATCACCTGCGGGCGATGCCCCTGTTCGCCGACTACCTGCGCGAGAAGAACCTGCGCAACGCCGTCGTGGTGGCGTCTGATGACGGAGCGGTCAAACGCAGCAAGCAGCTCGCCGACCGGCTGGAGCTGCCGCTGGCGATCATCTTCCAGCGGCGCGTCGGCAGGGACATGAAGGAGCCGGTGCAGATGGTCGGGGAGGTCGAGGGCAGGATTCCCATCATGATCGAGGATGTCATCAGCACCGCTGGGACCCTCCACGGCGCGGTGGATCTCCTCATCCAGCACGGGGCGCGTCCTGAGGTCTACATCTGCGCGACACACGCCAAACTGACCGGCTCCTACCTTGAGCGGTTGGGCCGGGATGAGTTCCGGGAGGTGGTCGTGACGAACACGATCCCCATCCCGCCCGAGAAGATGTTGCCCAAGATCACGGTGCTCTCCGTTGCGCCGCTCCTGGCCGAAGCCATCCGGCGGATCCATCTGAACCAATCCGTCAGCATGCTCTTCACGTGAGCGCGGCCCGGACGCGGTTCGCGCCCAGTCCGAGCGGCGCCTTGCACGTGGGGAACGCCTGGGCCGCGTTTTTCAACTGGCTGTTTGCCCGCCACGAGGCCGGCCAGTTTGTGCTCCGGATCGAAGACACCGACCGCAGCCGTTCCACCGACGAGTCGATCCAGGCCATCATCGACGACTTCCACTGGCTGGGCATCGACTGGGACGAGGGGCCGGACATCGGGGGACCCTTGGGTCCGTACCGGCAGACGGAACGCGCCGGCCTCTACCGGCAGTACGCGCAGCAGCTCCTCGCCGCCGGCCGTGCCTACCATTGCTACTGCACTCCCGAGGAGCTGGACGCTGAGCGGCAGGCGGCGCAGGCCGCGGGGCGTCCGTACCGGTACTCGGGCCGCTGCCGCAGACTGTCCGATGCCGAGCGGGAGGCTTTCATCGCCGCCGGCCGCAAGCCCACGATCCGCCTGCGCGTGGACCACCCCGGACCGATCGTGGTCCACGACCTGATCCTCGGCGACGTGACGTTCGATCCGGAGACGCTCGACGACGCCATCATCGCCCGTTCTGACGGCAGCGCCCTGTACAACTTCGCGAACGTCGTCGATGACCACCTCATGCAGATCACCCACATCATCCGGGCCAACGAGCACCTCTCCAACACGCCGAAACAGCTGCTGATCTACGAGGCGTTCGGCTGGCCGATGGCGCAGGTCGCCCACCTGCCGATGATCCTCGGACCGGACCGCCGCAAGCTCAGCAAGCGGCACGGTGATAGCTCGCTGGGGGATTACCGGAGGCAGGGCTTTCTGCCGCAGGCCTTGCTGAACTTCTTCGCGCTGTTGGGCTGGCACCCCGAGGAGGACCGCGAGGTCTACGCCGTCGACGAGCTCATCCGGAAGTTCCGGATCGAGGACCTGGGGAAAGCCTCGCCGATGTTCGACCTCGCGAAGCTGACGTGGCTGAACAGTCTGTACATGCGCGACCTGATCGCGAACGTTCCCGATCGGGTGGTCGAGGTGTGCCTGGCCAGTCTCCAGGAAGCGGGCCTGGTCGGCGCCGACGTCACCGACAGTGATCGCGCGTACATTCAGCGTGTGATCGAAGTCCTCGGCGACCGATTGAAGATCGGCCGCGACATCATCACGTACGGCGACTTCTTCTTCCGCGACGAGGTCGTCTACGAGCCGGCGGCTGCCGCTCAATACCTCCAGCCTGCCCGGAGCCGCGACGTGCTCAAGGAGCTGCGTGCCCGCGTGGCCGCGTCGGAGGAGTTCGACCAGACCGGCGCCGAGGCGACCGTGCGGCAGCTGGCGGCGGCTCTGGGTGTGCATAGCCGCGAGATCATCCACCCCGCCCGGGTCGCGTTGACCGGAAAGACCGCCGGACCGGGGCTGTTTGAGTTGATGGGCCTGCTCGGCCGCCGGCGCGTCCTCGAACGTCTGGACCGGGCGCTGGCCTGGATGCACGTCGCCCGCTGAGCCCAGCCCACCTTTCGGTCGTCCTGTGATAGAGCTGTGAGTGCCTCCCGCTAAGCTCCATTCACGCCATCCCTGACGCCGCCCGGGGCGTCCCCGGCGCCTCTTGGCGCCGTATTGCTGACCGGATCGTCCTTCCTTCTTACGATGGCCCCACAGTCCGGCTTCCGCATCGCGCTGCGGCGGACTGGATGGGACGGGAGGTGACGGTCATGGGATGGCGAGAGTGGGGAGTCGCCGTCGGCCTGTTGATCGATCTGGCCCACTGCCTGGGCTACATCTAGACGGGTCGCCATCGTATCAATCTGTGCGAAGCGGAGGTGTGGGCAATGGTCACGATCACGGCTCCACAGTCCCTGATCAGCCAGGGATCGGACATCGTCCTGCATGGCGCCGCGGGGGATTTCCTGGGCGGCGTCGCAGCCGGGATCGCCATCGCTGAACTCATCTGCCGTCTGTTCTTCTGAGGCCGGCGGCAGCGTCCGATGGCAAGGCCGGAGAGCGGCGGGTCGCTCGGCCGGCCTTGCCGCGGTCCCTGATGATCATCGATATCGTCCTGTGGCTGCTGATGCTCATCGGCTCGACGCTGATTCATGAAGCGGGGCACATCGTCGTTGCGCGGAGTCTCGGGGTCACCTCCATTCGGGTTTCCGTGGCCAGGTTGGGCATCATCCCCGTTCTGCGCGTCCATCTCGGTGAGTTTGGCGCGCGGCCCAGAACGCAACAGATCGGGGTTATTGTTGCGGGATCGGCGGCACAGCTGCTGCTGGGCTCCGCCGCCCTTGCGATCGCCTGGGCGGGCTGGGACCCACTGGCCGGCGCGGCACGCCACCTGGGGCAGATCAGCCTCACCCTTGCCGCGGTCAATCTCCTGCCGGTGGTTCCTCTCGATGGCTACTGGCTGGCGATCCTCGTGTGGGGACCGGCGGCAGGCACGGCCCGGGTGCTGAACCGAGTGTCCCCGGTGGCCCGATGGCTCCTCTACGTCGCGTGCGGGTTGGGGGTGGGTGCCCTGCTGATTCGGGCCGTTGGAACGGGTCTGAGAGTCCCGTGAGCGTCTGCGAAGACACGTGATCGACTCGCCTGCGGGGATTCAGGCGGTTGGGTTGACGCGGCGGTTCAGCCACCAGGTTGCGGTCGATCACATCAACCTGGTCGTGCGCCGGGGAGAGATCCTGGCGGTCCTTGGGCCCAATGGGGCCGGCAAGACCACCTTCGTCCGGATGGCCGCCGCGTTGCTCCGGCCGACAGAGGGAAGCTGCCGTGTCGGTGGGTTCGACGTCCGCGCCGAGCCCGATCGCGTCAGGGAGGTGGTCGGGCTGATGACCGATCTTCCAGGTCTGTACCCGGACATGAAGCTCCGCCCATACCTGCGGTGGTTTGGCGGCCTCTACCGTCTGCCGGCCCAGCGGGTCAGGACCAGGGTTGATGACCTGATCGACACCTTCGGGCTGGCCGCGTGGGCCGACGAATCCCTCGGCAGCCTGTCGCGGGGGACGCAGCAGAAGGTGGCGCTTGCCCGCTGCCTGCTGCACGATCCGCCCGTGTTGCTGCTGGATGAGCCCACGTCCGCCCTGGACGTCGAAGCGACGATCGCCCTGCGCGAAACATTCCGATCCCTTAGACGCCGGGAGCGCACCGTGGTCCTCTGCACGCACAACCTGAGCGAAGTCGAGAAGGTCGCCGATTCGGTCGCGTTCTTGATCGCCGGGCGCATCGTGCATGCGGGGCCGATGGAGTCCGCGGAGCCGCTCGAGGACACGTACCTGCGGTTTGTGGCCGGGACCCGCGGATGAATGCCTTCCGCCTGATTGCCGCTCGCGAGTTGTCAGACGCGCTGGGAGCACGCGCGCTGGTGCGGTTTCTGGCCTTCGGGATTGCGATTCCCCTGATCTTCCTCGGCGCCCTCAGGGTGCAGGCCGAGCGCCCGGCGGTCGGACTCCGGCAGCGCGTCGAAGCCGCCAGGGCCTTCCTGATCTATCTGGACGTGCTGCCGGCCAGTGCGGCCGTCAACGTTGCGGCCACCGCCTTCGCCGTGGAGTTTGAAAGCGGCACGATCGTGCCGCTCCTGGCCACGCCCATTGCGACGGCCGCGATCTTCTGGGGGAAGTGCCTCGCGTCCCTGGCGCTGGGGAGCGTGCTGGCCTGGTTGGGGCAGGGGCTGCTGTGGGCGCTCTACCGGCCGCTGATCGGAATCCCGTGGCCGCTGGGGGCTGAGGAGACCACTGCCCTCGTGGCCCTGGCACCCGTGTTCATGCTACCGCCCATCGCCGCATCGATCCTCATGGGCAGCCGCGCGCAGCGGGTCCGCGCGGCGCAGGCCGGCATCTCGCTGGTATCCATTCCGCTGGTGGTCGGAAGCGTCTTCCTGGCGATCCGGCTGCGCAGTGCGACGCTGGCGTCATCGTGGCCGGAGCTGCTTGGATGGGCGGTCCTGGCCATGCTGTTGATCGCCCTCGGCGTGCGGCGGTGGAACCGGGAGGAGCTGCTGGCGCGGCTGCGGTGAAGCGTGTATCC
This sequence comes from bacterium, assembly GCA_044869795.1. GTDB lineage: Bacteria > Sysuimicrobiota > Sysuimicrobiia > Sysuimicrobiales > Kaftiobacteriaceae > DASXUC01. The sequence goes on from JBIOXT010000070.1 coordinate 7,753, forward strand.
TCATGCAAAAGGTATGGGCGAGCGCCTGGTCAGTCCCAACTTCATCACCGACGTCATCGACGCCGATCTGCGTGCCGGGCGATATCCGGCCGTGCGGACGCGCTTCCCTCCCGAGCCCAACGGCTACCTGCACATCGGACACGCCAAGTCGATCTGCCTGAATTTCGGGCTGGCCATCGACTACGAGGGCGCCTGCAACCTGCGATTCGATGACACGAATCCGGAGACCGAGTCCCTCGAGTATGTCGCCGCGATGAAGCGGGATATCGAATGGCTCGGATTCCGGTGGGCGGAAGAGCGCTACGCGTCGGACTACTTCGAGCAGCTGTACGCGTGCGCCGAGCAGCTGATCGTCGACGGTCGGGCCTATGTGGACAGTCTGTCCAGCGAGGAGATCGGCGAGTACCGGGGGACGATCGCCCAGCCCGGGCGCCCCAGTCCGTACCGGGGGCGGAGCCGCGGCGAGAACCTGGAGTTGTTCCGGCGGATGCGGGCGGGGGAGTTTCCTGATGGAGCGCATGTGCTGCGCGCCAGGATCGACCTGGCCAGCCCGAACATGAAACTGCGCGATCCGGTGCTCTGCCGCATCGTGCACGCCGCCCACTACCACACCGGAGCGCGCTGGACCATCTACCCGCTGTACGATTTTGCGC
>JBIOXT010000071.1:0-5668 GCA_044869795.1 bacterium
ATTGGTGCCGAGAATATGGAGTCAAAGGTACTCGGCGGCTATGTGGATCATATCCTGCGTGTTCATCCTGGAGCTTCGACGCCTGGCGTATTTCTCGCCGATGCACTTTTCACCGACGCTCGCAACCAACGGAATAGGATGGGGGATAAAGCCTTTTTTGAGCAGTTGAATGAGGGCCGAGCTCATCGTCAGCTTGCTGCCGAGATTGCCGTCAACCCACTCCATCGTCGCGTCGCGGTAGGCGACCGCGCGCTTGGTGACCAGGTTGTAGACGTTGGTGGACCAGTTCTGGATCGTCGTGTAGCGGCAGCGCGCGCCTTCCTTGACAATGATTTCCACCACCGCGGTGTGCAGCGAATCGGTGGTGTAGATCGGCGCGGTGCAGCCCTCGACGTAGTGCACGTACGAGCCCGGCTCGCAGATGATCAGCGTCCGCTCGAACTGGCCCATGTTTTGCGCATTGATGCGGAAGTAGGCCTGCAGCGGGATGTCCACGTGTACCCCTGATGGGACGTAGACGAACGACCCACCCGACCACACTGCGGAATTCAGCGCCGCGAGCTTGTTGTCTTCGGGCGGGACCACGGTCCCGAAGTATTCGCGCACCAAGTCCGGATGTTCGCGCAATGCCGTGTCCGTGTCTACGAAGATGACGCCAAGCTTCTCCCACTCGGCTTTCAGGTTGTGGTAGACGACCTCGCTCTCGTACTGCGCAGACACGCCGGAGAGAAACTTCCGTTCCGCTTCGGGGATGCCCAGCTTGTCGTAGGTGCGCTTGATCTCCGCCGGCAATTCCTCCCAGGTGTTGGCCTGCTTCTCCGTAGGTTTGATGTAGTAGAAGATGTCGTCGAAGTTGATCGACGACAGATCGGCGCCCCATTTCGGCATCGGGCGCTGCGCGTAGTGTTCGTAGGCGTGCAGCCGGTAGGCGCGCATCCAATCCGGCTCCCCCTTCATCGCGGAGATCTCCTCCACTACGCGCGCATCCAGGCCCCGGCGGGCCTTGAAGACGTAGTTCTCGGGCTCGCGGAAGCCCCACTTGTACTTCTCGAGGTCAATGCCCAACTGGTTGGTAACAGCCATCAGCCCTCGTTCCTCCGCGGCGCTAGTGCGCCACCCAGAACACTTTGCCGGCCCGCCGAACGGCACCCTCGCTGGAAACCTCGGCGGCGACGACCTCGAACTGCGACTTGATCCCCTCGTAGCCGGCCTCCTCGAGCTCCTCGGCCAGTTCCGGTCCGCCGGAGACCACGAAGCGGCCGTCAAACATCACATGCACGTACGATGGCTTGATGAACTGCAGGATACGCGAGTAGTGCGTGATGACCAGCATCCCCATCGCGCCCTGCGAAGCCTCGTACATCCGGTTCACGCCGTCGGCGACGACCTTCACTGAGTCGATGTCCAGGCCGGAGTCGGTCTCGTCCATGATCGCGATCTCCGGCTCCAGCAGCGCCATCTGCAGGATTTCGGCCCGTTTCTTCTCTCCGCCGGAGAACCCCTCGTTGACGTAGCGGCCGACGATCGACGGCTCGATGCGCAGGTCCTCCAATTTTTGCTTGAGCAGCTTCTGGAACTCACCGACCGGGATCAGTTCCTTCTCGTACCCGCGCCGGGCCGAGACCGCGGTGCGCAGGAAGCTGGCCATCGTCACGCCCGGGATGCTCACCGGATACTGGAAGGCGATAAACAGGCCCTTCCGCGCCCGCACGTCCGGCGCCATCGACAGCAGGTCTTCCCCTTTGTAGAGCACCTCGCCGCGCACGACCTGGTAGAAGGGGTTGCCCATCAAGACGTTGGCGAGGGTCGATTTGCCGGACCCGTTGGGACCCATCAGGGCGTGGATCTCTCCTCTACTGATGGAGAGATTGGCGCCCTTGAGGATCACCTTGTCCTCGACCTGGACGGTGAGGTCTTTGATCTCGAGATCGGCCATTCACCGGCTCCGGGAAAGATTCTGGAGTAAATTACTCAACAATTCGCTCACGTTCATTCTGTCATGCACCCTCCGGAGTGTCAAGGAAGCCGCCCTAGACCTGCGTGAGCAGCCACTGTGTTTGGTCGGCGGGGATGAAGGCCGCGCGGGCGGCGGTTCGCATCAACTCGGACAGCTGCGCACGCGGCAGCGCAAAGGCCGTCGCCACGGCGTGCAGGTTCTCGGAGAGATCGGCGTCCAGCAGCACCGGGTCATCGCTGTTGATCGTGACCGGCACGCCGGCGGCGAGCAGGGCACCGACCGGATGCTGGCCGATCGCGGCGCAGAGGCCCAGCCGCATGTTGCTGGAGGGACAGACTTCCAGCGTGATTTCGTGTTCGCGCAGGTAGGCCATCAGGTCGGGATCCTCCACCGCGCGGATCCCGTGGCCCAACCGCTTCGCCCCTCCCTGGTAGACCGCCGTCCAGATGCTGGCCGGCCCGGAAAATTCCCCCGCGTGCACCGTCACACCCAGCCCCGCGTCGCGCGCGCGGGCCAGCGCGCGCGCAAACAGGGCCGGCGGGTAGTTCTCCTCGTCCCCGGCGAGGTCGACGCCCACCACTCCGTCGTCACGGCCCGCGATGGCTTCCTGCACGCGAGCATCGGCCTCATCCGGCCCACGCTCGTGGACGATGGTGATCAGGATCCCGGACCGCAGTCCCAGCGACTCTTCCGCGCGCATCCGCGCGCGTCCCATCGCCTCGAGCAGGCGGCGGGGGCCGAGGATCGTGAACCCCCGCCGGCCGCCCACGCGAACCTCGACGTACCGCACACCCTGGGCGTGGCTCTCCTGCAGCAGCTCAAACGTGATCTGCTCGATATTCTCCGGCGTATAGAGCTCGTCGGAAATCTTCCCGGCCCGGCTGGCATAGCGGAGGCGGCGCAGGCGGTCATAGCCGGTGAACTTCGATGGATCGGCAATCAGCGACAGCTCGGTCAACAGCGGGCCGGGGTTGTGCTGCTGCTCCGCGAGGCGCCGCAGCCGCAGCGACGTCTCCAGGTGCAGGTGGAGCTCAACCTTCGGCATGCGGCGGATGGCCGCCAGAGAGGCAACGGACACCGATCTACTCGACGCCGGCCGCAATCTCGCGCCGCAGCGCGATCAACGCCTCGAGCACGGCGGCCCGGCGGGCATGCAGGTCGCCAGGCAGGCCGTCGATCGCCGCGGCCTCGCGCATGGCCTGCTCGGCTTCGGCCAGCCGTGCATCCAGCACCGCGCGCAGCTCACCTTGCGTCGGAATGCGACGTTCCATCATCATCACGGAGTGCACCGTGGGTCATCGTGCAGGGAGGTGCGGTCACCCACCGTATGTTAGTATAATTCGATTTGCGCTTCCCGCACGGATTCCCGGGGTGATCGCGCTGCCATGACGGATCATTCGTCACCAAATGCCAGGCCGCGCTCCGCCGCCCGCTCAGGCGGGCAGGAGCTGCGCGCGCGCCCGGGCGATGCGGCGCTGCTGGATGCCGGCGTGGAGTGGTACGCCAAGATGGTGCTGGCGCGTACCTTCGAGGAGGAAGCCGAACGCGGATTCCGCCGGGGCAAGATCGGCGGGTACCTCCACGTCTACAGCGGCCAAGAGGCCGTGGCGGCGGGCTTCCTCGCCGTCCTGCGACCCGACGACATCGTCTTCACCGCCTACCGCGATCACGCCCATGCCCTGTTCCGCGGGGCGACGCCGGGCGCGGTGATGGCTGAGCTGTTTGGGAAGGCGACCGGGCTGGCCAAGGGCAAGGGCGGGTCGATGCACCTGTTCGACGTGCCGCGCGGCCTTTACGGCGGCTACGGCATCGTCGGCGGCCACATCCCCCTCGCCACTGGCGCCGCGTACGCCCTGCGCTATCACGGCACCGACCGCGTCTGTCTGTGCTTCCTCGGCGACGGCGCGATGAACAGCGGGTCGTTCCATGAGCCGGTCAACATGGCCGCGCTGTGGGGACGCGACGGTCTGTGCCCGATCGTCTACATCGTCGAGAACAACAAGTACGCGATGGGCACCTCGGTCGAACGGTCGCACGCGGTGACGAACCTGGCCTCGCGGTTCGAGGCCCACGGCATCGCGCATGAGCGCGCCGACGGCATGGACTTCTTTGACGTCCGCGAGCGCGCCGAGCGGATTCTGGCCGAGGTCCGCACGACCGGCGCGCCGTATGCCATCGAACTGATCACGTACCGCTTCGCCGGCCACGGCGCGGCCGATCTGTTCCAACCCTACCGCAGCAAGAACGAGCTCGAGCAGATGAAGACCCGCGATCCGATTCTGATCCTGGAAACGAAGCTGCGCGAGGCGGGACTGCTCGACGACGCGGCCGCCGCCAAAATCCACGAGGATGCCAAGCGGATCGTCGGCGACGCGGTGCGGTTCGCGGAAGAGAGTCCGGAACCGCCCCCCTCCGAACTCTACACGGATGTCTACGGAACCCAATGACGGACGCAGCGGGACGATGCCGATGCCCGAGATGACCTACCGCGACGCATTGCGCTCGACCCTCATCGAGGAGATGGACCGCGACCCCTCGGTGCTGCTGCTGGGCGAGGACATCGGTGTGTATGAGGGGACGTTCCGGGTCACCGCCGGCCTCTACGAGCGCTTCGGCTCACGCCGCGTGGTCGATACGCCGATTTCGGAATTGGGATTCGTCGGGGCCGCGGTCGGGATGGCGATGCTGGGCCTGCGGCCGGTGGTCGAGGTGATGACCTGGAACTTCTCGCTGTTGGCGATGGATCAGATCGTCCAGAACGCAGCAAAGCTGCGCTACTTTTCCGGCGGCCAGGTCGAAGTGCCGATGGTGATCCGCGGCCCGAACGGGGCCGGCGTGCAGTTGTCCGCCCAGCATTCCCAGAGTCTTGAAGCGACGTACGCGCACTTTCCGGGGCTGATCGTCGTTGCGCCGGCGACCGCCGCGGAGGCGAAGGGGTTGCTGCGCACGGCGATCCGCGGACGCGATCCGGTGATCTTCCTGGAAAATGCGGCCCTCTACGGCGCCAAGGGGGAGGTGCCCGACGGCGAGTTCAGCCTGCCCTTCGGGGTGGCCGATGTCGCCCGCCCGGGGTCTGACGTCACGATCATCGCGTACAGCCGGATGCTGCTACTGGCCCTGGCGGCGGCGAAGCAGCTGGCGGCCGAGGGGATCGACGCCGAGGTCATCAACCTCCGCTCGCTGCGCCCGCTGGATGTGGCGACGATCGTCGCGTCGGTCGGCAAGACCCACCGCGCGGTCGTCGTGCAGGAGCAGTGGAAGCTCTTCGGCGCCGGCGCGGAGATCGCCGCGGCCATCTACGAGGAGGCGTTCGACCAGCTCGACGCGCCCGTCGTGCGGGTCACCGGCGCCGACGTGCCGATGCCATACACGCGCAACCTGGAGCTGCTGGCGACGCCGCATGAACGAGATATCGTCGAAGCGGCTAAAAAGACGCTCAATAAGGACTGATGCGCAGTTGGGAGGTTTCCGGTGGCCGACGTGATCATGCCCAAGATGGGCGATGCGATGACCGAGGGCAAGGTGCTGCGCTGGATGAAGCACCCCGGCGACTCTGTCAGCAAGGGCGAAGCGATCGCGGAGATCGAAACCGACAAGGTCAACGTCGACCTTGAGGCCGAAGACGGCGGGGTGTTGCTTGACATCGTCGTGGGCGAAGGGGAGACCGCGGCCGTCGGGAGCACGATCGCGGTGATCGGCGAGCCCGGGCAG
>JBIOXT010000072.1:0-4071 GCA_044869795.1 bacterium
GAGCACTTCGGCCTGGTGGGCGAGTCCGGCTGCGGCAAGACGACGCTGGCGAAGGGGCTGCTGCGGTTGCTTCCCCCCAATGCCGCGGTTCTCAGCGGAGCCGTGGTCTTCCGCGGCGTCGACCTCCTCGCCCTGGATCCCGCGGCGCTGCGCCGCGTGCGCTGGCGGGAGATCGCGATGGTGCCGCAGAGCGCGATGAATGCGCTCGATCCCGTCTACCGGGTGGGTGATCAGATGGTGGAGGCCGTCCTCATCCACGAACCGGTCTCCAGGCGGGAGGCGGTCGCGCGCGCCGAGATGATGTTTGAGGCGGTCGGGCTCGATGCGCGCCGGGTCTGGGACTACCCGCACCAGTTCAGCGGCGGGATGCGCCAGCGCGCGGTCATTGCGATGGCCCTGTTGCTGAACCCGAGCCTGATCATCGCCGATGAGCCGACGACCGCCCTCGACGTCGTGGTGAAGGACCAGATCCTCGAGAACATCGACCGACTGCAGCGCCGCAGCCGCCGGTCGATGATTCTGGTGACCCACGATATCTCCGTCGTGTCCGAAAATTGCGATCGCGTGGCGGTGATGTACGCCGGGCGGATCATGGAGATGACGGACGTGCAGCGCCTCTTTCTCACGCCCTACCATCCGTACACGCTGGGACTCCAAAACGCGTTTCCGTCGCTGAGCGGGCCGAACCGCGAGTTGGTGACCATCCCCGGAACGCCGCCGAGCCTCATCGCCCCGCCGTCGGGGTGCCCGTTCCATCCGCGCTGTCCCTTCGCGGTGGCCATGTGCCGGGATGTCGAGCCGCCCCTGGCGGAGGTCGCCCCGCGGCATCTCTCGGCCTGCCACTTCCCCGACCGCGCAGACGAATTCCGCCGTCTGGCGGCCGACCCGTCGACCTGGACGCTGGAGGCCGCGCACCCATGAGCCCGCTCGTGGAGGTCCGCGAGCTGCGCAGGTGGTTCCCCGTTCCGGCGGGGCTGCTCTCCTCGCTGCTGGGTGCACAGCAGCGGTTCATCCACGCCGTGGACGGGGTGTCCTTCTCGATCGATCAGGCGGAGGTCCTTGGCCTGGTGGGCGAGTCCGGCAGCGGCAAGACCACGACAGGCATGACGGTCGTGCTGCTCTATGAACCGACGTCGGGCGAGGTGCGGTTTCGCGGAACACCGGTGGGCGAGCTGAGCGGGGAGTCGCTGCGGCAGTTTCGGCGCCATGCTCAGATCATCTTCCAGAATCCGTACGAATCGCTCAACCCGCGTTTCACCGTGTTCGACTGGGTGGCCGAGCCCCTGACCATCCACGGCGTCGGCACGGCGGGCCAGCGGCAGGAGCAGGTCGTGCGGACATTGGAGAGTGTGGAGCTCCGACCGGCGGAAGAGTTTCTGCACCGGTTTCCCCACGAGCTCAGCGGCGGCCAGCGCCAGCGCGTGGCGATCGCGCGCGCCATGGTCGTCGAGCCGGAGTTCTTGGTCGCCGACGAACCGGTCAGCATGCTGGACGTGTCGATCCGCGCGGGCGTGCTGAACCTGCTGAAGCGGTTCAGCCGCCAGCGCCAGCTGGCGATGCTCTACATCTCGCACGACATCGCGACGGTGCGCTACGTGTGCGATCGCATGGCCACGATGTACGCCGGGCTGATCGTGGAGTTGGGACCGACGCAGGAGGTGATCACCGGCCCCCTGCACCCCTACACGCAGTTGCTGATTGCGGCGATTCCGGTGACCGATCCGCGCATCCGGCGGCCGCGCGTGGTCATCCCCGGCGACGTCCCCGACCTCGTACGGCCGCCGCAGGGGTGCCGGTTCGCGCCCCGTTGCCCGTTCGTGATGGACATCTGCCGGCGTGAGTCCCCTCCGCTGCGCGAGGTCGCGCCGGGTCATTGGGTAGCCTGTCATCTCTACGATCAGGGAGCAGCATGAAGCCCGCCTTCGCGATCGCAGGCATCACCGCCCAGCCCGCGACTCGGGCCACGGGCTTCCTTGATGTCGACCACACCCCGGGTGGGTCGGTGCTGCGCATTCCGCTCATGGTGATCAACGGCGCGGCGGCGGGTCCGACGTGCCTGGTGACCACCGGCGTGCACGGCGATGACCTCACGTCGCTGCCGGTGGTGTGGGAGGCGGCGCGGCGGATTGAGCCCCAGGAGTTGCGGGGTCAGTGGGTGGGCGTGCCCGTGGCCAATCCGCCGGCATTCGACGCGGGATCTCACCTCACCCCCGGCGACCACAAGAGCCTCAGCTTCCCCGGACGGCGAGACGGCACGGTCTCCGAGCGGATCGCCTTCGCCCTTGAGCAGCACCTGCTTCCCGCGGCGGATTACGTCGTGGACATGCACGGCGGCAGCATCCGGTCCACGCTCGCCGTGCTGGCGATGGTCGAAGAAACCGGGAGCCGCACCCAGGAGGTGCAGGAGCGCATGGCGCTGGCCTTCGGACCCGACGTGATCATCCGCAAGAGTCACCGCCCCGATCCGCCGCGGGGGTTGACGACCGAGGCGAATGTTCGGGGCATCCCGGCGCTGGTCATCGGCATGGGTGTGTTCGGCTTCGATCCGGCCTTCACCGAGCGGGGGACGCGCGGTCTCCTCAACGTCCTCCGGGCTCTGGAGGCGTTGCCCGGCGAGGCCGGTCCCCCGAGTCATCACGTCGACGCGCTGGTCGAGGTCTATCATCAGAGTCCGGCCAGCGGAGTCTTCTTCCCGTCGGTGCGGGTGATGGAGGTCGTGGAAGACGGCCAGGTCCTGGGTCTGGTCCGGGACATGTTCGGCGAGATCGTCAGCGAGGTGCGGGCCCAGACCGCCGGCGTCGTCGACGCCATCCGGCACAATCCTGTGATCTCCACCGGGGAGTGGGTGGCGAGCGTCGCGCCGTTGAGCCGATGAGGATCTTCCGGCTGCAGACGACCACCGGCGTGCGGCTGGCGGCGGCCAGCGACGGGGAACTGCGTGGACTCCCCGCTACCGCGCCCGGGGATTACCTGACGCTCTGGCGCGCGGCCGCGGCGGACGGCCTGACGGTCACGGAATGGATCGAGCGGCAGCAGGACGCCCTCACCCCTCTAGGCCTGCGTCCTGAAGACCTGCGGGCCGATCATCTGCCGCGTCTGGCGATTCCCGTCGATCCTCCTGAGGTCTGGGGAGCGTCGTACACCTATGCCATCGCGCGGGCCATGGGCCCCGATCCCCTGATGCCTGCGCCGGACCGGCGGCCGGTGATCTTCTTCAAGGCCACCCCCCATCGCTGTGTCGGTCCGGACGAGCCGGTGGGCACGCGCGGCGATGCGCAGCTGATGATTCCGGAAGCGGAACTGGGGGTGGTGATCGGCCCGCAGGCGACGATCATTGGCTACCTGGCGTGCAACGATGTGAGTTCCCGCGACCTGCCCCGGGAGAATCCGTACTACATGGACGCCTCGAAGATCTTCGCCCGGTGCTGCGCGCTCGGCCCCGCGGTCGTGCCGCCTGACGCGATCGATCCGCGTGCGCTGGCGATCTTCTGCAGGGTGTACCGCGGCGGGCGCTCCATCTTTGCGGGTGAAGGGACCACCGCGCGGCTCAACCGGTCCCTCGATGAGTTGGTGAAGTGGACGTGCGATCATGCAGACGTGCCGGACGGCGCCGTGCTCTGCACCGGCACGTCCATCTCGCCTCCCCGGGACCTCTCGCTGCTGGCGGGGGACGTGGTGGAAGTCGAGATCGAGGGGATCGGGGTGCTCCGCAATCATGTCGTCCAGGGGAGGTCCTAGGTGGCAGGTCAGATGGTCAAGTTCCCAGCGAACGGCGGCATGGTGGACGGCTACGTCGCGACGCCCTCATCCGGAAGAGGACCGGGCGTGATCGTCATCCAGGAGTGGTGGGGCCTGAACGATCAAGTGAAGGGCGTGGCCGACATGTTCGCGCGCGAGGGGTTCGTGGCGCTCGCGCCGGACTTCTACCGCGGCAAGGGCGCGAAGATCGGCGAGCCCGACCAGGCGCAGAAGCTGATGATGGAGTTCTTCCAGGCCAACAACGCTGCGCAGACCGCCCGCGGCGCGGCGGCGTACCTCGCGACCCATCCGGCCGTGGCCAGCAAGAAGGTC
>JBIOXT010000073.1:0-8516 GCA_044869795.1 bacterium
CGCCGGGACCCGGCCGTCGAAATGGCGCTGCACCTGCGGCAGCGTGCGGTTGAGCAGGTTGCCGTAATCGTTGGCGCCGACGGCGACTTCAACAAACCGGCCCTGGTGCACCGGTTCAACGCCGACCTCGCCAACGATTACGGCAACCTGCTCAACCGCACGCTGCCGCAGGTGCAGCGCCATTTCGACGGCCGGGTCCCGGCGCCGGGCCCGGCGCGCGGGCGCGACGCGGCGCTGCAGCAGACCGCGCATGAGGTGGCGCACGCGCTGGACGCGCTCATCGACCGGCTCGACTTCAGCCGGGCCCTGGGCGAAATCTGGCGCCTGCTCGGGGTCGCGAACAAGTACATCGATGAGGAGGCGCCGTGGACCGCGGTGAAGACCGATCGTGAGCGCGCGGGGACGGTGCTCTACAACACGCTGGAGGGGGTCCGTGTCGCCACGATCCTGCTCTCGCCGTGGCTGCCCACCGCGACCGCGAAGGTCTGGGAGCAGCTGGGCATTACAACCCCGCTGGCCGAACAGCGCCTGGCCGACGCCCAGCGTTGGGCGGGACTGGCCCCCGGCACGGTGGTCCGGCCCGGCGCGCCGGTCTTTCCGCGGATCGAGGCGGCAAAACGGAACGGACCGACATCGACGTCGGGAGGACCGGCGGTGACAGAGGCGATCAGCATCGATCAGTTCAGGAAGCTCGACATCCGTGTGGGCGAAGTGTTGGAAGCCAAACGCGTGCCCGGCACCGACAAGCTGATCGAAGTTCGGGTTGACGTCGGTGAGGTGCGGACGATCATCACCGGTCTCATCCCGCACTATCAGCCTGAGGACCTCGTCGGCAGGCGGATCATCGTCCTCACCAACCTCGAACCACGCCGGGTCCGCGGCGTCGACTCCAACGGCATGCTGCTGGCCGCGGAGTGGGGCGGGGAGATCGGACTGCTGACGGTCGATAAGGACGCACCCAAGGGGGCGCGGATTACCTGAGCCGGTCGGCGAGCGCGACTTCGTCGCTGCGCCGCTCGTACCCGGACGAATCCGCTAGATGCTGCTGGAGATGCCACCGCGCCGTTTCTTCCAGCCATGACGGCAACGGGGTGGACCTGAAGCCGAGATCCCCCTGGATGGCGGCAATGTCCGGAACGAACCGGTGCGCGAACTGGGGATGGTACCAGGACGCTTCCTTCTTTAGAGTGCGCGCCGGCACGGGCACTCCCGGATCCTTCCTGCCGAGGATCTCGGCCAGGATGCGAACGTAGTCGTCGAGCGTCACGATTTCCTCCATTGCCACGTTGTACGTCTTCCCGAACGCGGCCGGGTTGCCGGCCGCCAGCAGCATCGCCCGCGCGATGTCGTCGCTGAACGCCTGGCGCCACAGCACCGACGGTTCGCGGCGGGGGATCAACACCGGGCCGCCGTCGGCGACGCGCTGGATCCAGAACCAGCCCCGGGCCGACGTGTCCTCCGGCCCCTGCACCACCGGCGGGCGGAAGATGGTCCAGGGAAACGGCGCGCCGTGGACCGTCTCTTCGCACCCACGCTTCCCTTCCGCGTATTCCATGTCTCCACGCAGCGTCAGGTCCGCGTCGTCTTCTCTGACCGGACGGTAGCTCTTCGGCCGGCGGAAATCATATACGGATCCGGTACTGGTCAACAGGTAGTGTCCGACGTGGTCACGGAGCGCGTCGATCGCCGCGCCGACGTCCTCGGGCTGGAAGGCCACGTTGTCGATCACCGCGTCAAACGCGTGGGGGCGCAGGAGGTCGACGAACTTCCGGTGGTCGGTGCGGTCCCCCCGCAGGTGGACCACGCGATCCCAGAATGGCGGACGCCGCCGGCCGCGGGTGAAGACGGTCACCTCGTCGCCGCGCTCCAGCAGCCGCTCGACGGCACGCTTTCCGAAGAACGACGTACCGCCGATGATGAGGATCTTCATGCTAAACTTGTTTGCCGTGAAATTGATCGATTCCCACGTCCATCTCGATGACGCGGTCTTCGACCCCGATCGCGACGCCGTCGTGCAGCGCGCTCGGGATGCCGGTGTGATCGCGATGATCACCGTCGGCACGACGCTGGCCAGCAGCCGCGCCGCCGTTGCGCTGGCCGAGCGGTATCCGGAGGTCTACGCGGCCGTGGCCGTCCATCCCCACGACGCCGCGCAGGTCACCGACGACGTCCTTGCCGGTCTGCGTGCGCTCGCGGCGCACCCGAAGGTTGTGGCCATCGGAGAGACCGGACTCGACTTCGCGCGTGCCGAGCCATCGCGCGCAGTGCAGGAAACGGCGTTCCGCCGCCACATTCGGCTTGGCGCCGAGACCGGACTCCCGCTGGTCATCCACTGCCGGGAAGCGTTTCCCGCGGTCTTGGCTATACTACTAGAGGAGCGAAACGTTCCTGGGGTGATCATGCACGCTTTCTCCGGCACTGTTGTCGATGCGCGGACCTGCGTCGAGCGAGGTTACGCGATCTCACTGGCCGGCCCGGTGACCTTTCGCAACGCGCGGGTCCCGGTCGAGGTGGCTAGGATCGTGCCGACGGCATCTCTGCTCGCGGAAACGGACGCTCCGGTGCTGGCACCTGTTCCATTCCGCGGCCGGCGCAACGAACCGGCGTATCTGGGGTACACCGTGCGCCGCCTCGCCGAGGTCAAAGCAGTGCCGGAAGATGACCTGGCCGGCGCCCTCGTTGAGAATACGCGCCGGGTGTTTCAGATGGATGCCGCGTAAATGAAGCGACTGCTTTCCGCCTTATTCATCGCCCTGCTCGTTGCCGGCGCCGCCGCGCCCCTGCGGGCACAGCAGCAGCAGTCCACCACCGCCGAAGAAATCCGCATCGGGCAGGAGGCGGCCCGCCAGCTCGAAGCGCAGTTCAAAGTCCTCACCGATGAAGCGACGGTCACCCGCCTGACGCGCGTCGGAAGAGCCGTCGCCGCCGCCGCCGACCGCGACCTGCCGTACACCTTCAAAGCGGTTGATCTCAAGGAGCCCAACGCCGTGTCGCTGCCGGGCGGATTCATCTACGTCACCAAGGGGATGCTGTCGTTCGTGCGGTCGGATCACGAGCTCGCCGCGGTCCTGGCGCACGAAGTCGCGCACGCCGCGCACGGCCATCAGCTCATCATGCAGAAGCGCGCGAACACGATCAACCTCTGGACGTTCATCCTCATCTTGCTCACCCGGGATCCCAACATCGCTGTCGGCGCCACGGTCGTCGGGGAAGGACTGCTCAGCGGCTACACCCGCGACCTCGAACGTGATGCGGACCTGTCGTCGATCGGCTATCTGGTGAAGACGACCTATACCCCGGTGGCGGCGCTCACCCTCATGGAGCGCCTGCTGTGGGAAGAGCGCCTCCGCCCGGAGGTGGATCTCGGGGCCTACCGGGATCACCCCACGACCAAGGAGCGCGTGGAGTACATTCTGGCCGATCTGAAGCGGCGGGAGATCCCGCTGATCCGCCGTCCGGCGGCCAACTATCTGCGCATCGCGCTGAGGACTGCGACCGAGAACAACAAGCCCATCGGGGAACTGCTGGTCAATGAGACCGTCGTGCTGCGGCTGCCCGACATGGACCGGCTCGGCACGGTCGTCTCGCGGCTGGACCGGTTCTTCAACACCGACCCGCTGGCGTTCGACGTCACCGCCGCGCCGGCCGAGGGCGGATGGGGCGTGTTTGGGCGCGGTCAGCTCCTGTTTGCGGTGACCGCCGCCGACGCGCCGTTCGCGGGGGGCCCGCCGCAGACCGCCGCGCTCGACCTCCAGGCGCGGCTGCGGTGGCTGATCGAGCAGGACATCCGCAACCGCAAGTTCACCGGCTAGATGCGCCTGCACGTCGCGCTGCTGCCCTCGCTGGTCCTTCCGTCTGCCCAGGTCTGTGTCGTCGTCGACGTGATCCGCGCGAGCACGACCTTGGTCACGCTGCTGGACGGCGGCGCCTCGGAAATCTTCATCGCCGGGCATCCCGACGCCGCGCGGGGCTACGCGGCGACGCATCCCCAGACCGTGCTGGCGGGCGAAGAGCAGGGTCTGGCACCCAAAGGGTTTCAGTATGGGAATTCGCCGGTTGAGCTCGCCGGTGCCGATGTGCGCGGGAAGACGGTGGCGTTTGTGACCACCAACGGCACCGCCGCCATTCACGCCGTCGAGTCCGCCGGTCCCGTGCTCGTCGGCGCGCTCCGCAACGCCGCGGCCGTCTGCCGTGAAGCCGCGGCGGAAGCTCATCAGATCCGTGCCGGCGTCACGGTCGTCTGCGCGGGCCGCGAGGGCGCATTCGGCATTGACGATGCCTACACCGCGGGCTGCCTGATCGACCTCCTGCTGAGGGAAGTCGGGTCAACGAGGCACGAGGCACGAGACACGGGGCACGAGGGACTTGAGCTGACCGATGCGGCGCTCGCGGCCGTGCGGCTGTACCGGAGCGACCCCGACGCGCTCGGACTCTTTCGGATGTCGGCCGCCGGGCGCAACGTCATCAGCCTTGGGCTCGGCAACGATGTCACGTACTGCGCCCAGCGCGATGCCAGCACCGCCGTCCCGCGGCTGGGCCGGGAACTCTTTCTGCTCGAAAGCGTTGACACTCGCCTGCCCCCGCTGGTAGGCTGAAAACCGACCGTCCGGTTTCCATTCTGTTTGCCTTTGGCGAGGCACAATGCCCAGAATCACCACGGAACGAGAGCAGTCTCAGCGCGACAAGATCCTGCGTGCCGCCAACACCTGCTTCGGCCGCCGCGGCTATCACCAGACGACCATCCAGGACATCTGCGACGAAGCCGAGCTCAGCAAGGGCGGGCTCTACACCTACTTCCGATCGAAGGAAGACATCCTCGCCGCGGTGGTGGGGAACAGCGTCCGCACGACCCTCTCAGAGGCCAAGGCCGCGGCCGCATCCGCGGAAACCGCGCTGCGCCGCCTGGATCGCGTGGCCGAGGTCACCATCGCGCGGCTGATCAGCGGCAACTCGCACGCCGCCTCGCCGCAGCTCCTGCTGGAAATCTGGGCCGAGGCCTCCAAGAACCCCGAGATCAAAGCACAGTGCACGCGCGCCTATGATGAGTGGCGCGCCTTTCTCAGCCAGCTGCTGCGCGACGGCATCGCCTGCGGCGAAATCAAACCATGGGTCGATCCGGAGAGTCTCGCGGCCATCCTGCTGGCCGTCTTTGACGGGTTGAGCCTGCAGGAAGGCATCACCGCGGCCAAGGTCCGCTGGTCCGAAATCGCAACCATGCTCCGCCAGGGGTTGGTGGAAGGCATCATCGCCGGGGAGATCACGGGATGAGGAAGTGGCTCGTCGTGTTGGCAATTCTTCTCGTCGTCGTCGCCGGCGCGTTCGCCCTGCAGCGGCGGGGACAGCCGGCGCGTCCAGCGGCGGTCGCCCCGACGCAGGCGGCTCCCGCACCGCCCGCCGTCGAGGTCGCGGCGGTCCGCACCGGGACGATCGCGCGCACGCTCGACGTCAGCGGGACGATCGTCTCCGCGCAGGAAGCTGAAGTCACGTCCAAGATCCCCGGCAAGGTGGCCGCGGTGCGTGTGAGCGAGGGCGCGCGCGTCGGCCGCGGACAGGTGCTGGTCCAGCTCGAAACGGCCGAACTGGCCGCCCAGGTGGCCCAGGCGGCGCAGGGCGTGCGCCAGGCGAGGGCGGCGTATGAGGTCGCGGCGGCGCGGCTGCGCGCGGTGATGGCCGGACCGCGCCCGCAGGAGCGCGCGCAGGTCAACAACGCCGTCGCGCAGGCCGAAGCCAACCTCCGCAGTGCCGAGAGCAATGTCGTACGGATGCAGCAGCTCTACGAGACCGGCGCGGTGAGCCGCCAGCAGCTGGAGGCGGCGATCCTGCAGCGGGACGTCGCGAAATCACAGCTGGACAGCGCGCGGCAGCAGGCCAGTCTCGTGGCGTCGGGCGCGCGCCCGGAAGAGATCCAGATGGCGCGCGCGCAGGTCGCTCAGGCGGCCGCGGGAGTCGCCGGCGCCCAGGCCATGCTCACGCTGGCGGGGGTGCAGTACAGCAATGCGACGGTCCGCGCCCCCTTCGCCGGACGCATCGCGCGGATCCACGTCGCCGTCGGCGAGTTCGTGGCCCCCGGCATTGCGGTGGTGACGGAATACGATGATCGCCGGCTGGATCTGGAAGCCAAGGTCGGTGAGCGCGAGCTCGCCCAGATCAGGCCCGGCGGCGCCGTGACCGTCCGCGCCGAGGCCGATCCCGCCGCCGTCGTTCGCGGCATCGTGCAGCTGGTGCAGCCGACCGCGGAGACGGCCAGCCGCACCGCGATCGTGCGCATCCGTCTGCTCAATCCGCCGGTCGCGGCGCTGCCCGGAACCTCCGCCCGCGCGACGCTGCTGCTGGAACGCCGCACCGGCGTGCTCTTGGTCCCGGCCGCAGCGATCCGGACGGATGGGGCGACAATGGTCTTCGTTGTCAGCGACGGCATCGCGCGTGCCCGTTCCGTGACGCTGGGCCTTCGCCAGGGGGAGTTGGTGGAGGTTCGCAGCGGGCTGACCGCCGGAGAACTGGTCATCGTGCTGGGGCCGGAGACGATCACCGATGGCATGCGGGTGACGGTCGTGAACCGCTGATGTTGTCCAACCTGTCGATCCGCCGGCCGGTCTTCATCCTGATGCTCATCAGCGCCCTGATGGTCCTGGGGGCGATTTCCTACTCCCGGCTGCCGGTGGAGCTGTTCCCCAACGTCCAGTTTCCGTTCGTGACGATCTTGACCGCCTACCCCGGCGCCGGCCCGGAAGAAGTCGAGATCTTGATCACCCGTCCCCTCGAAGAACAGGTCAGTTCGCTCACCGGGGTGCGCCGCGTCACCTCGTCGTCGGCCGAGGGGTTGTCGATCGTCGGGATCGAGTTCAACCTCGGCACCAACATCAACGTCGCGACCGCCGACGTCCGCCAGCGGGTGGACTTGGTGAAGGGCGCCTTCCCGCGCGACGCCAACGACCCCACCGTGCAGAAGTTCGACTTCACGACCCAGCCCGTGATGCTGCTGGGCATGGGCGGGGCGCTGAACGGGTTCCAGCTGCGCCGGCTGGCCGAGGATATCGTGAAGCCGCGGCTGGAACGGGTCGCCGGCGTCGCCGCCGTGAACATCTCCGGCGGCCGGCAGCGCGAGATCCGGATCGAGGTGAACCAGGACGCGCTGCGCGCGCGGGGGATCTCGGTGCTGCAGGTCGAAGACGCCCTGCGCCGCGAGAACCTCAACATCCCTGGCGGCACGCTGCGCCAGGGTCAGCAGGAAGTGCTCGTCCGCGTCGTCGGCCAGTTCCGTACGCCCGGGGAGATCGCCGACGTGCGAATCGTACGGTTCGGCGAGCCCCCGGTCCGGCTGGGCGACGTCGCGGTCATCACCGACACCCTGAAGGAGCCGGACCGGTTGACGCGCCTCAACGCTCAGGAGAGCGTCGGGCTGTCGATCCAGAAGCAGGCCGACGCGAACACGGTCGCGGTCGCCGACGGCGTCCGGGCCGCGTTGAAGGACCTGCAGCCGGCGCTGCCCCCGGGCGTCCGCGTCGAGATTGCGCAGGATACGTCGCTGTTCATCAAAGACTCCGTCGCCGACGTGCAGGGCAACCTGATCCTGGGGTCGATCCTCGCCACCATCGTCGTCTTCCTGTTCCTGCACAACGTGCGCAGCACGATCATCATCGGGCTCGCGCTGCCGGTGGCCATCGTGGCCACGTACATTCCAATGTACTTTTTCGGCTTCTCGCTGAACATCCTCACGCTGCTCGGGCTTGCCATTGCCATCGGCCTGATGACCGACAATGCGATCGTCGTGAACGAAAATATCAGCCGGCACCTGAACATCGAAGCGACGCCGTCCGACGCAGCCCGCAAAGGCGCCAAGGAAATCGAGCTGGCGGTGATGGCGAGCAACCTCGCCAACGTCGCCGTCTTCCTGCCGATCGCATTCATGGGAGGATTGGTCGGGCAGTTCTTCCGGCAGTTCGGGCTGACCGTGGCCTTCGCCAACCTCCTCAGCATCGTCGTCGGGTTCACGGTGACGCCGCTGCTGTCGGCGATGTGGCTGCGCCGCCAGGATCCCATGCGCCCGGGACGGCTGGACCGATGGTTCCGCGGATGGGACCGCTTCTACGAGCGCCTGAGCCTGCGGTATCGCGGCGGGTTAGGCTGGGCGCTGGCCCACCGCGGCGCGGTCCTGCTGGTCGCGTTCCTGCTGTTTGCCGGGAGCATCGCGCTGGTGGCGTCGCCGCTGATCGGCAAGGAGTTCATGCCGGCCGGCGACCAGGGCCAGTTTCAGGTCGATCTGACGATGCCGGCGGGCAGTTCCCTCGTGCAAACCGATCGCGCCGCCGCGGCGGTGGAACACATGCTCACGGCCACGCCCGAAGTGGTGTCATTCTTCACCTTGGTGGGGGGTGCTGAGACCGGCTTCGGGTTTGCGGAAAGCGGCACCCAGCGGGCGCAGATCTTCGTCAATCTGATCGATCGCGACAGACGGACGAAATCGGTCGACGAAGTCATCGCCGGCCTGCGGGAGCAGGCCCGGGTGGTCCCCGCCG
>JBIOXT010000074.1:0-17215 GCA_044869795.1 bacterium
TACCGCAGTTTGGTACCGGTGCTTCCTTGGTGTGATGGGGAACGAACGTACGACGCCGAGGGGGGTGAGGGGGAGTATGACTCCCCCAGGTACTAAGGGGAGGAATCGGAGGGGCTAGCCCCTCCGAGGAGGGAGCCGCGACGTTAGATTCCTTTCGGGGCCCCACGCGTCCAGAACGCGTGGGGTCGCGGCGACCGACGGTCGGAGGTTCAAATCCTGCACCGCCCACCATCGACTCGCCGTTTTGACGCTCGCTCTCGACCACCTCAACGCAGAAATCATCGCCTGCCGCCTGTGCCCGCGGCTTGTCCGCCACCGCGAAACCGTCGCCCGCACGAAGAAGCGTGAATTCAGCGGTTGGGAGTACTGGGGCCGGCCGCTGCCGGGATTTGGTGATCCCCATGCCCGGCTGGTGATTGTCGGACTGGCGCCGGCGGCCCACGGCGGCAACCGCACCGGCCGGATGTTCACGGGGGACAGTTCCGGCCAGTGGTTGATGCGGGCCCTGCACCGGGCGGGGTTCGCCTCACAGCCCACCAGCGAGCGCCGCGACGACGGCCTCATCCTCACCGATGCCTACATCACCGCGACCGTGCGGTGCCCTCCACCTGACAACAGACCGCTGCCGTCGGAGATCGCGAACTGCGCGCAGTACCTGCGGCGTGAACTCGATGTGCTGACGAAGGTCCAGGTCGTCGCGGCCCTGGGTCAGATCGCCTTTCGCGGGTTCCTTGCA
The DNA here is from genome assembly GCA_044869795.1 of bacterium. Lineage (GTDB taxonomy): Bacteria > Sysuimicrobiota > Sysuimicrobiia > Sysuimicrobiales > Kaftiobacteriaceae > DASXUC01. The sequence goes on from JBIOXT010000074.1 coordinate 737, forward strand.
CTGGCCCGGGAACGCGGCTTTGCCGTCCCCAGACCGGCCCCGCATTTTGCGCACGGGGCGCGCGTCCGCCTTACCGCACCGGATCAGCGGCGACTGCTGCTGCTGGCATCCTATCATCCCAGCCGGCAGAACACGCAGACCGGTCGGTTGACGCAGCCGATGCTCGATCGGATCTTCCGGGATGCCCGGAACGCCATCAGATGAACAGGAAGTGGCGGACCGGCCTGATCGCCGGGTTCATGCTGCTCGCCGCGGCGCGTCTGCTGATCGCCTGGCAGGTTCCGCTTACCGACGACGACGCCTACTACTGGATCTGGTCCCAGCACCTTGCCTGGGGATATCCCGACCACCCACCGGCCATCGCCCTGTTGGTCAAGGTGAGCACCGCGGTCTTCGGCAGCAGCCCGCTGGGGATCCGTCTGGGGGCCGTGGTCATGACCCTCGCCACCGGAGCCGTCGTCTATGCGCTCGGCAAGGACTTGTTTGGTCCCAAAGCCGGGGCGATCGCGGCGCTGGCCTCGCAGCTGCTTCCCATGGTCGCGGCGGGGGGCGCCATTGCGGTGCCGGATGCGCCGTTCGTCTTCTTCTGGACGCTGACCGTCTGGCTGTTCTGGCGCGCCCGCACGACGGGGGCTCGCCTGTGGTGGTATGCGACCGGAGCCGCGCTTGGGTTGACGGTGATGAGCAAACTCTTCGGCGGCTTCCTCGCGTTGGGCCTGCTGGGCTTCCTGGCGGCATCGCCGGCGGACCGCCGGTGGTTCCGCCGGCCGGAGCCCTATGCCGCGGCGGCCATCGCCGCGGCGATCGTCGCTCCGTTCCTCTGGTGGAACGTCGCCGAGGGCTGGCCGTCATGGACCAAGATCCACCACCAGGTCCCATGGATCCGGACCGGCGGGCCACTTGACAAGGCGCTGGCGTATGTCGTTGCGCAGTTTGTGTACTACGGGCCATTGACGGCGCCGCTACTGGTCCTGGCGCTCGGCGCCGCGATACGGCGCCCGTTGGTAAGCGACCCCCGATTCGCGCTGCTGGCCTGGGCCGCGCTTCCGATCCTTCTCATGCCGTTTGTCCTCAGCCCCGGAGGGATCCCCAAACCCCACTGGCCCGCGCCGGCCTATGTGCTGGCCGCCGTCATGGCCGCAGGGCTGTGGTGGGGATCAGAGGATGTGAGATGGCGCCGGGTCTTCGCCGCCGCCCTGGGCATCAACGCCATCCTGATCGTCATCGCCGTCTTCCTGCCGCTGATCGCACCGGCCGCGCTGGATGAGACGAGGGGATGGGATCAGGTCACCACGGACGTCGAGGCCCTTGCCGCACGCCTTCCCCAGCGGCCGGGGGTGTTTATCTTCTCCACGGGCTATCAGACTGCGAGCCAGCTCACCTACCGGTTACGTGGCCGCTATCCGGTGACAGCCGCAGCGACGGACACCCAGCTGGGCCGCGACCTCCCGCTGCAGCAGTTCGTCGGTTGGAATGCCATCTACGTTGACGACAACCGCCTGCCGATCGATATCCCGATCGACCGCATGTTCCGCGTGCTCGAACGATTGCCCACCATGACGATCACCATCGACGGCCGGGTGGTGCGGCGGCTCATCGTGTACAGCGGGATCGGCTTCCTGGGTTCGCGGGGGCGCTAGTCGCGGTCGAGGAGCGCTACTTCCGGACCGGCGGGAGTGCCAGCAGCAGGTTGTGCTTGTGCAGCGTGACCGTCGACAGCTCGCGCGCCAGCGTGTCGGCGCGCTCGGCAACCCACGTACATTGGGCGCCGGGGTGGACGCGTTTTGGCGCGCCGGCCCCGTACGGGGCGTCGAGCGGCGTTCGCTCCGGAGCGGTGATCACGCGGGTGAACAGGTCCAAGGCGGCGCGCAGCAAGCGCAAGGCCTCACGCGCCTGCGCGTGGCCGCGCTGGATGTCATCGACCGGCATCCGACGGTCCAGGGATCGCATCCAGGTGATCTCCTCATCCCAGCGCGCGGCGAGCGCCGCGACGGCGTCCAGCGCGCCGCGCAGGTCGTCGGCGGCTGAGCGCAGCTCTGGATCCATCGGGGTCTGGACGCCGGTCTGCGGGATGTACCGAATCTCCCCGGCCCACCGCCGGAAAACGGCGGCATCCGCACGCAGCCGCTGCGCCAGCCGCAAGACGTCTGCGTGCGCGGACATCCAACGCTCTATTGCGGGAGGCTTCGGATTTGGCGTCGCCATATCAACTCACACAACTCACACGACCTACACTACTGACACAACTGTGAGAACCTTCGATCGAAGCAGCTCGGAAAACCGATCGGGTGCGGAAGGTTGTGTGAGTTGTGCAGGTTGTGTGAGTTGTGTAGAGTGTAGTGAGGGCCCCCATCGTCTAGCCTGGCCTAGGACGCCGGCCCTTCAAGCCGATAACGCGGGTTCGAATCCCGCTGGGGGCACCATGTACCACTCGCTTCGCTCGGGTACATGGCGGCGCCAGTCTTTCTCCCTCAATTTCCAAATCTGAGTGGTACATGCCCTGAACCCGAACGGAGTGAGTGGTTCAGGGCTACAACGTCCCCTTAATAATTCCCCCGTCAATTTGCAGCGTTGCCCCCGTCACGAAGCTCGCCCGCGGCGACGCGAGGAACACGACCACGTTCGCAAATTCCTGTGGACGACCCAGCCGCCCAAGCGGCACCTGCGCCGTCCAGAGAGTGCGCTCCGCCTCGTCATACGGGATGTGCTCCCGCTCGGCATAGGCCCTGGTCAGCGACGTCAGCCGGTCGGTGGCGATGGGACCGGGGCAGACCGTGTTGACGAGGATGTTGTCGGACGCCAGTTCCAGCGCCAGGGTCTTGGCCAAGCCCACGACCGCGAGCCGCACCGCATTGGACAGCACCAGGTTCGGCAGCGGCTGCTTGACGACGTACGACGTGATGTTGAGGATGCGGCCCCCGCCGGCCCGGCGCATGTGCGGGACGACGGCGCGGGTCAGCCGCACCGTGCTCATCAGGTTCAACCCGACCGCGGCCCACCACTCCTCATCCGTGATCTCCATGAACGGACGGGACGGCGGGCCGCCGGCGTTGTTCACCAGCACGTCGATCCGGCCGAACCGTTCGGCCGCGGTCTGCACAAACCGCGCGAGGTCGTCTTCCCGCGTCAGGTCCGCCTGGACGGCCAGCGTGCTGCCACCGATCTCGTCCGCCGCGGCGGTGATCCGCTGGGCATCGCGGCCGCAGATCGCGACCCGCGCTCCCTCGCGGACAAATTCCTGCGCAATCGCCTTGCCGAGACCCCGGCTGGCCGCGGCAACCAGTGCGACGTGGTCGCGTAATCCGAGATCCATCTAGGGCTGGTCGGGCGATTCCCCGTTTCCGCCGCCGGCGACCGGGGCGGGTTCGGGGATGACCAACTCGGGGACGTTCGCGCGGGCGCGGCGCGCCCTGAGCTCCTCGACGGCCACGTACAGCGTAGGGATGAAGACCAGGGTGACCAGCGTGCCCAGCGTCATCCCGCCGACGACCGCCCGGGCCATCGGCGCCTGGAGTTCGGCGCCCTCGCCGAAACCAATCGCAATGGGGACGAGGCCCATCACCGTGGTCATCGTCGTCATCAGCACCGGCCGCAGGCGGGCGGCCGAGCCCTCGAGGGTTGCCTGCACCAGGGGCACGCCGTCACGGCGGCGCATCGTCATGATGAACGTGAGCAGCACGATGGCGTTGTTCACGATCACGCCGACCAGGACGATCAACCCGATCAGAGACTGGATGCTGAGCAGGGTGTTGGTCAGAAACAGCGTCGCCAGCGCGCCGGCCAGGGCAAACGGGACCGACCCCATGATCAGCAGCGGTTCGAGCACCGCTTCGAACTGGATCGCCATCACCCCATAGACGAGCAGCACCGAGATCACGAACCCAAGGCCGAGCTGCCGGTACGCGCCCTGTTCTTCTTCATACGCCTGACCCAGCGCAATCGAAAAGCCCTCCGGAAGCGGGATTCCCGCCAGGCGGCTGCGCACGTCGGCCATCACCGACCCGTAGTCACGGCCGCTGATCCCGGCGGTCACCTCGATCACGCGCTGCCGGCTGCGGCGGAAAATCTGTGTGGGGGCATCGGCCCTGACCAGCTCGGCCACCTGCCCCAGCAGCACCCGCCGCCCTCCCGCAGCGATCACCGGCAGCCCCAGCACCGCGGACGGCGCCAGCTCGCTGCCGGCCTGCTGACGGACGACCACATCGGTTGCGCGCCCGCCGGCCCGCAGCGTGGTGGCGACGTCCCCGGCCACCGCGGTCCGGATGGCGTCGCTGACCTGGCCCGGCGTGACCCCCAACGCCGCCGCGCGCTGGGCATCGATGCGCACGACGAGTTCGGGCAGGCGTTCCTCACGCGCGACGCTGGCATCGGTGACGCCGGGGATCCCTTCCAGCACGCTGCGGACCTGCTGGGCCACCCGCAGCCCCTGCTCCAGGTCGAATCCTCTCACCTCGACCTCGATCGGATCGGTCGCGCCGAACCGCAGGACAGACAGCGCACCTTCACTCGCGCGCACGAAGATGCGGCCGCCCGGCACGATGAGGCGGCGGCGCAGGGCGTCGGCGATCTCGAGCGTGCTGCGCGACCGGCGGCTCTTCTCCACCAGCCGGATCCGCAGCGAGCCGCGGTGCGTCCCCGTGCCTCCGAAGGTGGCGCCCCCAGCGGTCGCGGTGACGAGCTCCGCCTCGGGCACCGCCTCACGCACGGTGCGCTCCATGCCTTCGACGGCCCGCGTGGTGAGTTCCAGGCGGGTGCCGGTCGGCAGCGTCAGGTTCACGAAGATTTCGCCTTCGTCCGCCGGAGGGATCGTCTGACGCCCGATGAGCATGTAGCTCGCGGTACCGATCACGAAGACCGCGAGGCTGACGGCGAACACCACCCGGCGGTGAGCCAGGGCCCATCCCAGCAGTCCGCGGTACGACCGCAGCAGCCGGGTGGTCCATCCCCGCTCGGCATGCTGAAGCCGGGGCAGGCGGGCCGCCAGCGTGGGGATCAGCGTCAGGGCCACCGCCAGGGAGCAGAGGTGAGAAATCGTCACGACCACGGCAAACTGGTAGAACAGCTGGGTCGTGATGGCGCTGCCGCCCCGCATCAAGACGACCGGCAGGAAGACGACGATGGCGGTCAGCTGCGAGGCGATGACGGCCGAGGCCACCTCCTCGGTCCCAAACGTCGCCGCGGCCGCTCCGGATCGACCCTGCTGGCGCAGCCGGAACACGTTCTCGATGACGACGATCGCGCCGTCGACCATCATGCCGATGCCGAGCGTCAGCCCGCCCAGCGTCATCAGGTTGAGACTGTAGTTCAGGAAGTACATCACCGCCAGCGTGGCGACGATGGACAGCGGGATGGCCGTGGCGACGATGGCGATGCTGCGGACGTCCCGCAGGAACAGGACCAGCACGGCGATCGCCAGCGCGCCGCCGATCAGCAGGGCTTCTTTGACCGAGCCGATGCTGCTGCGGACAAAGCGGGCGTTGTCGCCCAGCACGATCACCTCGGCGCCCGCCAGCGTCGGCGAGACCGCTCGCGCTTCGCGCACCACCCCGTCGGCAACCGCCACGGTGTTGGCGCCCGACTGGCGCTGCACCTGGATCAGGACCCCCGGCCGCCCGTTGATGCGAACCAGGCTGGTCCGTTCCTCGTCGCGTTCGTTGACCTGCGCGACGTCGGCGACCCTGATCGGGACTCCGCCGCGGGTGACGATGACGGTCTGCCGGACCTGGTCGAGGTTGCGGTACTGACTGGAGACCCGCAGCCCCAGGCGGCGGGTTCCCTCGGTGACCTGGCCGCCCGGCACGATCAGGTTCGTGCCGGCAATGGCGGCCATGACGTCGCGCGCGGAGATCCCCATCCCCTGCATGCGGACGGGATCGAGGTAGACCTGGATCTGGCGGCGCAGCCCGCCGGAGATGGTGACCTGGGCCACGCCGGGGACGCGCTCCAGCCGGAACTGCAACTGGTCTTCGGCCAGCTGGCGGAGGTCACTCAGTCCGAGGTCCGCGCTCCTGGCGACCAGGCCGAGTTGGACGATCGGCTGCTGCGACGGATCGAACTTGAACACGATCGGGTTCGAGGCGCGGTCGGGGAGACGGCGGCGGGCCCGCTCGACGGCGACCCGCACGTCGGCCGACGCGGCATCGAGGTCGGTGCCGGATGGAAACGTGATGGTGATGGACGATGACCCCTCCGAGGACGTCGAGGAGACGTCGCGCGCGCCCACGGCCGCGCTGACAGTCTCTTCCAGTGGACGGGTAACCAGGTTTTCGACTTCTTCGGGCCCGGCCCCGGAGAGGTCGGTGCGGATGCTCAGGCGCGGAAACGACAGCTCCGGCAGCAGCTCGATCGGCAGGCTGACCAGACTGACCAGCCCGATGAGCAGCACCATCGCATACAGCATCAAGGTGCCGATCGGTCGGGCGATGGCGAGCCGGATGAGATTCATGGGCGGCGCTGCCGTCCGCTCACCTGCACGGGCATCCCGTCCCGCAGCGCGCGGTGGCCCGACACGGCGACGACCTCGCCCGCCCGCACCCCAGTGGTGATTTCCACCACGCCGCCGCTGGCGACGCCGGTCTGCACCCGGCGCTCGAGGGCCTTGCCGTCTTTGATCACGAAGACCACGCGCCCGTCAGGGCGTTCGAGCACCGCATCGACCGGAACGACGAGGGCCTGGACGCGGTGCGCGACGAGGATCTCCACGCCGGCGAACATCCCCGGGCGAAGGCGGTGGGCCGGGTTGGCGATGGCAATCTTGGCGTCGGCGGTGCGGGTCGCGGTCGCGAGGACCGGACTGATGGCGGTGATCCGTCCTGCAAACGTCACGCCGGGCACGGCCTCGGCGCGGACGGTGACCGGGGAGCCCGGAACGATGCGGGCGAGGTCACGCTCGGCGACCGGCACGGTGACGAAGACGGTGCTGATGTCGACGACCCGGATCAGCGGGATGGCGGGCGTAACCTGCTGGCCGACTTCGGCAAACCGCTTGGCAACGACCCCGGCCATCGGGGAGAGCACCGTCGCCTCGCCCAGCCGGCTCTGCGCTTCCCGCAGGGTGACCGCCGCCTGCGCAAGCCGGCTCTCGGCCTGCCGCAGGGCGACCTCCGCCTCTTCCACCTGGGCCTGGGCGACCCGAACGCCCTCCGGCCGCGGTTCCCCCCGCAGCATCGCGAGCTGCTGTTCCGCGGCCGCAACCCGGCTCTCCTGCAGCGCGACGTCCAGCCGCGCTTCATCGACGCGCTGCTGCGACACGTATCCCTGCGCGAACAGGCTCTCCATTCGCCGCAGCTGAGCCCGGCTGAATTCGAGGTTCGCGCGGGCCTGACGAAGCTGCGCCTCGGCCTGCCGGATTTGCTCCGTGGCGACGCCCGACCTCAACTGGACCAGCCGAGCACGCTGGGTGTTCAGGAACGCCCGCGCCGACTCGACCTGCACGCGCTGGTTCGCGTATCCGGCGCGTGCCTGCTCGACGTCGAAGCGCAGCTCGCGACTGTCGAGCTGGGCCACGAGCTGCCCGGCGCGCACGGCCGCGCCTTCGGTGACCGGCAGCGCGACGAGTTGGCCGGACATCCGCGGGGAGACGTCGACCGTCGTGCGGGCGAGAACTTCACCGACGTACGTGGCGACGACGTTGAGGGTTGCGCGCTGGACCCGGGCGGTCTGCACGACGGCGCCGGCAGGCCGCGGGACGGGCGCGCTCTGCGCCTGGCGCGCACGCAGGGCGCCGACGGTCCGCCATGCCAGCAGGCCGGCGATGACAACGATCACCGCCACGGTGAGGATTCTCCGCACAAGTAAGGTCAGGAAATTCGCGGGGCCGCGCAGGCGTCCCTGTCTAGAGCCGGTTTTCCAAGCGGCGGATCAGTCGGGTGAGAATGAATTGGCGGGCCTGTGCGCGGAATGCGGCGCGCTCCTGGGCGCCACCGGGACCAGGGCCGAAGCCCGGGCCCCCGGGCCCGCCCGTCCCGCGGCGTGGACCCTGAGTCCCCTGTCCGCCCTGCTGGCGCCGGGCTTGCGCCTCCTGCCGCATGCGTTCGATCGCCGCCAGCTGCTCAGGCGTGAGAATTTTCCGGATGCTGTCCGCGAGCGCCCGTGAAACCTCGACGTCATTGGGATCCGTGTCGCGGAGCACCTTCAGCAGCGGCAGGACGGCTTTGATCTGCTCGACGGCCAGGGGCTGGTCGCTGCGCTCGAGCGCGCTCAACGCCACAGCGATCTGCAGGGCGGGATCTGGCTGCGCCTGGGCGCTTGAACTCGGCCGAAACCGCAGGTACGCGAACACGCCGGCCGCGATGACGGCCACGCCCACAATTGCGATGACGATTCGCTTCACGCTCTCCCCTCAACTACCGTTGACCAACGTGGTCACTCGTATCTGAGCGCGACGATGGGATCCAGTGCGGCGGCGCGCCGGGCCGGGTAGATTCCGAAGAAGATCCCCACCGCGGCGGCAAAGCTGAACGCCATCACCAGGGATCCAGGGGAAATGAGCGTCGCCCATCCGGCGAAGCTGGAAATCGCCCGGCTGGCGCCGATCCCCAGCGCGACGCCGAGCAGCCCTCCCATCAGGCTCATCACCACCGATTCGACGAGGAACTGCTTGAGCACGTCCAGGCGCGTCGCCCCCAGCGCCTTGCGGATGCCGATCTCGCGGGTGCGCTCGGTGACCGAAACCAGCATGATGTTCATGATGCCGATCCCGCCGACGAGCAGCGAGACGGCGGCGATCCCGCCCAGCAGCAGGGTCATGGTCGTACTCACGCTCTGGAACGCGGCGGCGATGTCGGCCTGGTTGCGGATGTTGAAATCGCTGTCTTCCCCGGCCGGAATCCGGTGCCTGGCGCGCAGGACGGTTTCGGCGTTGTCCAGCGCGGTGCTCATCAGTTCCGCGGAGCGCACTTTGACGTAGATCGCCCGCACGTAGGCCACCCCAAACAACCGGCGCTGCGCCGTCGTCAGCGGGATGAAGATGACGTCGTCGCGGTCGTTGAAACCCGTGGCACCTTTCTGCTCCATCACCCCGATCACGGTGAACGTGGCGTGGTTGATCTTGATCGAGGCGCCGATCGGCGCGGCATTGCGGTCGCCGAACAGGTTCTCGACCACGGTGCGCCCCAGCACGGCGACGCGGGCCCGCGAGGCCATGTCGCTGTCGCCGAGAAATGACCCTTCCTGCACGTTGAAATTCCTGACCAGCTGATACGACGGCGTGACGCCGCTGACGCTGGTGTTGGTGTTCTGGTTCCCGTAGACGACCTGGGCGGGCCGGGAGAACTCCGCCGTCACCGCTTCGGCCTCCGGCACCTCGCGCGCGATGGCGTCCGCATCCTCCGCGGTCAGGGTCTGCCGGGATCCCGCCGCCTGGCGGACGCCGAACTGCGCGGAGCTGCCCGGAAAGATGATCAGGAGGTTGCTGCCCAGCGCGCTGACCTGCTGCGCGACGCTCTGCCGCGCTCCGGCGCCGATGCTGACCATGCTCACGACGGCCCCGACGCCGATGATCACCCCCAGCATCGTCAGCACCGAGCGGAGCTTGTTCGCGGCCAGCGAGCGCAGGGCGATTTGGATGCTGGTGCGCAGCGTCATCGTGTTATGGCGCCGCGGCCTGGACGAACCGGCGCCGCGTGATCCACTCGTCGGACTCGATGTGCCCGTCGCGGAACCGGACCAGGCGGCTCGCGCACGCGCCGACGTCGGCTTCGTGGGTCACCAGCACGATGGTGATTCCCGTCGCGTTCAGGCGCTGCAGCAGCGCCAGGATCTCGTCGCTGGTCGCGGAGTCCAGATTCCCCGTGGGCTCATCGGCCAGGATCAGCGACGGCGCCGTCACCAGCGCGCGGGCGATCGCCACCCGCTGCTGCTCGCCGCCGGACAGCTGCGTCGACTGGTGCCGGGCGCGGCCGGCGAGGCCGACCGACTCCAGCGCCTGCATCGCCCGCCGGCGCCGGTCCGGCACCGCGGCGTAGACCAGGGGCAGCTCGACGTTCTCGACGGCCGACGTCCGCGACAGCAGGTTGAAGTTCTGGAAGATGAACCCGATCTTGCGGTTGCGGATCCGCGCGAGGGCGACGTCATCCAGGCTGCCGACGTCCTGCCCGTCCATCAGATAGACCCCCCCGGTCGGCCGGTCCAGACAGCCGACGATGTTCATGCAGGTCGATTTCCCGGAGCCGGACGGTCCCATGATGGCGACGAATTCACCGCTGTCGACGCGCAGGTCGATGCCGCGCAGCGCCTGCACCTGGACGCCGTCCATTTGGTACACTTTGCTGACTCCGTTCAGCTTTACGAGAGACATCCCAATATCCGCCATTCGTACGAGGCACGGTTCGTCATCGTCGCGGCTGCTGCTGCGGGCGCGGGAACTGCGGTTGGAACGGGTTGGTCTGCGCCGGCCCGCTGGGCGTGGTCGAACGGGCCGTCCCCAGGTAGACGATCTCGCCCTCTTGCAGCCCGCTGGTGATTTCGATGAACCGGCCGTCGCTGAGGCCGGTCTGGACGACCCGCGGGGTGAGCTTGTCGCCATCGACGATGAAGACCGCCTTGCTCTCCGTCCCGCGGACGGCCTCCACCGGCACGATCAGCACGCCGGTCCGCCGCGCCAGAACGAACTCGGCGTCCACCGTCATCCCCAGCCGCAGGTGCCGCTGCGCATCGGTGACGTCCACCGTCACCGGATACTGCCGGACATTCTGTTCGACCACCGGCTGGGGCGCGACACGGGAGATGCGGCCGCTGAAGGTCTCGTCGGGGAGGGCGTCGGCGGTGATCTGCACCTGCGCGGCCGGGGTGACCCGTGCGATGTCGGACTCGTCGACGAGCACCCGCACCAACACGACCGACGTGTCGGCCAGCGTGAACACCACGGTTCCGCCGGTGCTGCTGCCGATCACGAATTGCCCGACGGCGACCGAGCGGGACACCACGGCGCCGCTGATCGGCGCCACGATCCGCGTTTCCGCGACCCGGTCTTCCGCCCGCCGCAGCGTTGCGACCGCCGACTGCACCGATGCCTGGGCGGCGGCGACTTCCTCGCGGCGCAACTGTTCCTGCAGGACGCCGTTGCGCGCATCGGCGAGGGCGGCCTCCGCCTGGCGCAGCTGGGCGCGGGCGATGTCGACCTCCTGCGCGGTCGGACCGGCCTTCAATTCGGCCAGGCGCGCTTCCGCCGAGGCGAGCTGCGACCGCGCCACGTCCACCTGGGCGTGGGCTTGGTCGAGCGCGGCACGCGAAATGTAGCCCTCCGCGAACAACTGCTGCTGCCGGGCCAGGTTTTGCTCCGCCAGCGTCAGGTTCGAGCGCGCCTGGCGGACGCTTTCCTCGGCTTGGCGGATTTCTTCCACGCGGGAGCCGGCGAGGACTTGATCCAGCCGTGCCCGCGCCGCGGCCACGTTGGCTTCGGCCTGCTGGACCTGCGTCACGTTCGACGACCGCTGCACGCTGACCGACGTGCGCGCTTCGTTCAGGTGCGCCTGCGCGCCGGCCAGCGCCGCCCGGGCGCTCTCCAGATCGGCGCGCGCGTCGGTGTCGTCGATTTCGGCAAGCACCTGGCCCTTGGTCACCGTATCGCCTTCCTCGACCTTCACCGACAGCACGCGGCCGGTGGCCCTCGACCGCACCTCCACCGACGACACGGGTTCGACGGTGCCCGATCCCGACACGGACACGACGATGTCGCCCCGCGCGACCGTGGCGGTCCGGAACTGCGGTCCCTGGCGGTTCGCGGCCGAGCGCGAGCGCCAGACCCACACCACGGCAATCGCGACGATCGCGAGGGCCACAATGGCCCAGCGGCGCCTAGTCATGCGGCCGCCCCGGCGGCACTGTTCAGACGCGCCAGCACCGGCTGGCCAAGATCGTGACGCAGGGTCGCAATGGCCTGGTGCAAATCGTACAGTGCCTGGACGCTGTTCACCCGCGCCTGCACGAGCGTCGACTGCGCGACGGTCACGTCGAGCACGGTGCCGACCCCCGCGCGGTACCGTCCATCGGCGGCGCGGGCGGCTTCCTCGGCGGCGGCCAGCGCCACGCGGGTTGCACCGACGCGCGCGGTAAATTCGAGCACGCTGAGGGCGGATTGAAAAGCCTGCAGCTGCACCTGCTGCGTCGCGGTCTCCACGCGCGAGCGGGCCGCGGCCAGGTTGGCCCGGGCTTCCTCCACCGCGGCTTTCGATTTGCCGCCGTCGGCGAGCGGGTAGGATGCCGAGGCGCCCAGCGTCCATCCGGCCTGGCCCGGGTTGGGGGTAATCTGCACCGATGCGCCCGCCGACACGTTGATCAGCAGGCCGGCTCGAATCTCGGCGATACGCAGGGCTGCCTCGCTGCCCCGGACGTCGGCGGCGGCTTTTTTCACTTCGGCGCGCGCCGTCGCTGCTTCCGCCGCCGCCTGTTCAGGCGTAATCGACACGGGCTGCGGATCGCCGGGTTCGACGAGCGTGAAGACCTGGCTGAGCGGGACACCCATCGCGTTGCGCAGGGACGCCCTCGTCAGTTCGACCTGGCCGCGGGCCGCGATGAGCTCGACCTCCGTCGAAGCGGCCGCGGCCTGCGCGGTGAAGACGTCCGCGCGGGCGGCGGTGCCGGCGCGCACCAGCGCCTCGGCCTGGCGTACCTGTTCCTGGGCCGCACGCAGCGCCGCCTCGCGCGCTTCGACGACCCGCGCCGCGCGCAGGGCCAGGAAGAACGCGCGGGCGGCCGCGACCGCGACGTCCTGCTTCGCGGCGGTCAGCGAAAATTGCGCCGCCTGCAGTCCGGCCTCGGCCTGCGCGATCTGCTGGGCGAGGATGCCGCCGTCGTACAGCGGCAGCGAGCCGTCGACGCTGACGTTATGGGAGATCTTCGGGTCGGTGCCGGTCGGCGTCCCCCCGGGGCCGAGGGTCCCGACCGCCGCCGTCGCGTTGACCGAGACCTGGATCGCTCCGCCGGCCTTCGCCTGCACCACCCGGGCCGCGGCGGCTTCGACGGCCTTGGCGGCGGTCACGATCGAGGGATGCTTGTCCAACGCCGTGGCGACCGCGTCCTCGACCGTGATGGCCGGTGGGGCCTGCGCGGCGGCGTTGGACGCCGCCGGTCCCAAAGCGAGTACTGCAGAGGCGCACAGTGCCGCCGCGTGCAGCAATTTGCTGCGCATAGGATTCCTCAAGCTCCCTTCACGTGAAAAATATGACTTCGGACGTGTAAGCAGAGTTTATCAGTCTACCGTGGACGCGGAGTGAAGGGTGTGCGGAGGGTTTGTCTCTCGTGGATCAGCTTGGCTGTTCGGGCCTGGCCTCGGCGGGCCGGACCAGGGGAGCGAATTGGCGCAGCCGGTCCGCGAGATCGGTCAGCCGTGCGCTGACCCGCTGGTTCACCGTCCCATCCGGGTACGTACCGTCTGCGGCGGCCTCGCCCGCGGGCAGACCGGTGAGCACTTCCAGGCCTTCGTCCACGGTGCGCACCGCCCAAAGGTGGAACCGGCCGTCCCGCACGGCCTGCACCACTTCTTCCTTCAGCATCAGATTCGCGACGTTCTGCGCCGGAATCATCACGCCCTGTGCGCCGGTGAGGCCGACCTGTTTGCAGACGGCAAAGTAGCCTTCGACCTTCTCGTTCACGCCGCCGATGGGTTGGATCTCGCCTTTCTGGTTCACCGACCCCGTCACCGCGATGCTCTGCTCGACCGGCACCCCGGCGAGATCGGACAGCAGGGCGTACAGCTCCGTCGAGCTGGCGCTGTCGCCTTCCACCTCGCTGTACGTCTGCTCAAACGTGAGCGAGGCGCTGAGGCTGAGCGGGCGCCCCTGCGCGTACTTTCCGCCCAGGAAGGACGCCAGGATGAACACCCCCTTGCTGTGGATCTTGCCGGACATGTCGGTCTCCCGCTCGATGTTCACCACCCCGCGGCTGCCGACGAACGTCCGGGCGGTGATCCGGCTGGGGTGACCGAAACTGTAGTCCCCCAGCTGCAGCACCGACAACCCGTTCACCTGGCCGACCGCCCCGCCGTCGACCGACAGCAGCAGCTGCCCCTGCGTGATCAGTTCCTGGATCTTCTCCTCGATGCGGTTGGACCGGTAGATCTTCTGCTCCACGGCCGTGGACACGTCCTCGGCCGTGACGACGTCGTGGCCCATCCGCTCCGCCCAGGCCGATGCCTCGTAGACGATCTGCACGACTTCGCTGAAGCGCGTGGAGAGCTTGTGCTGATGCTCGGCCAGCCGCGCGCTGTACTCCAGCACCTCCGCCATGGCGGTCCGATCGAACGGCCGGAGTTTCTCGCGGTTGCAGATCGCCCCGATCGCGGCGGCGTACTGCGCGGTCGCGGCGTCGGTGCGGTCGACCTCGGTATCGAAGTCCGCCTTGATCGTGAACAGTTTGCGGAAGTCATCGTCCAAGGCGTACAGCAGCTGGTACAGCACCGGCGTCCCGATGAGAATGACCTTGACGGTGAGCGGGATCGGCTCCGGCCGCAGCGTCGCCGTGGGGATCAACCCCATCTGCTCGCCGATGTTCTCGATGCGCGCCTCGCCGCTCTTCAGCGCCCGCTTCAGCGCCTCCCAGGCGAACGGGCTGGTCAGCACGTCGCGGACCTGCAGCAGGACGTAACCCCCGTTGGCCGACTGCAGCACGCCGGGTTTGATCATCGTGAAGTCCGTCACCAGCGCGCCGAACTCGCCGCGGTATTCGACTTTGCCCATCAGGTTGTAATACGTCGGGTTGGCTTCCGCGATCATCGGCGCGCCGTGCTGCTGGCTGTTGTCGACCAGCAGGTTGACGCGATAGCGCAGGAAGGGGTCCTGGCGGCGGGCCACCTGCGGCAGCGGCAGGGGGAGCGCGGGCGGCTCCTCGACTTCCTTGAAATCGTCGAGATGCGCGATCACGTCCTCCAGCAGCAGATCGAGGTGCGAGAGGACCTTGGGGTGCCCGGTGTATCGCTCCTTCAGCCGGCTGATCGGGTCGCTGACGGTCGACCGCGCCGCGCGGCGCTCCAGTTCGCGCATGGCATCGCGCGCTTCCCGTTCGATCGCCCGCACCTTGCGCAGCGCTTCACCGACCCCCTCCTGGAGCTGCCGCCCGCGCTTGCTGATGTCCTCGCGCTGCGTCTCGGTCAGCGCGCCGAACTGATCAGGGGTCAGCGGCTCGCCGGACGGTCCGACCGGCAGCGTGGAGATTCCACCGGGCGACCGCTGCAGGACAAACCCGAGCTCCCGGGCCTGGGTCTCGAGTTCGGTCCAGATCTCGTTGATCCGCCGCTCGAAGTCCGCCAGCAGCTCGCCGCGGCGCTCTTCGAACCGGTCGCTGGCGAAGAGCTTGCGGATGACGTCCTGCAGTTCGACGACCAACTCGTCGGCATCTTTGCGGAACTGTGCGCCTGTGCCGGGCGGCAGCGAGATGGCGACCGGCTGGTCTGGCTGCTGAAAGTTGTAGACGTAGCACCAGTCCGGCGGCACGGGACGGGTGGCGGCGACGGCGTGGACTTTCTTCATGGTGTAGGTCGTGCGGCCGGTGCCGACCGGCCCGGAGATGAACACGTTGTAGCCCGGCTGCGACATCGTCAGCGCCAGGTCCAACGCACGCACGGCGCGCTCCTGGCCAACGATGACCTCATCGGCGGACAATTCGGCGGTCGTCCGGAAGGAAAATGCGGCAGGGTCGCACTCCCATCGCAGCTGCTCCGGCTTAAGGGCGTGGCGAGTTCGTAGATCAGGCGACATCGACCGTACGCGGACCTCCACGCTGATGGAGAGAAAACGGAAAAGGTGGGATGAATCTCCCACCGTGAGGGTAGCATGAAAAAGCCAGCGGCTGTGACCCAGTTAGGCCGGGTTAACCTAGGAGGCTAACTTACTCCCATCTAGGCGCACACCCCGCTGGCAACTCCGATGCTACCTCTGGAGAACATCCCCGTCAATTCGGAACCTTTGTTCCCTACTACGACCGCTTCCGGACCTCGGTCGGAAATGGGATCAGGCCGGTCTGCCGCTTCTGCAGGACGGTCTTCGACTGGGGGACACGGGGGTGGTGCATGAGGTTGAAATCCAGCCTCTTGCCGCAGACGCAAACGCGCTCGAGCTCGTTGCCGGCATCGACCCAGATGTTGCCTGCCTCCTCGGCCGCGGTGCGCGCGGCCTCGATCGCACCGGATGCCCGCTCGTCGGCATCCTCCTGCTCGCCCAGCTGCCGGGGGGCGCTGCCGCTCAACTCGTACATCAGCGCCTTCGGATAGTACACGGTGTAGCGGCGGCCGCAACTCCCGCACGGAAACGTGAACAGAAGCGCCATAACTTCAATCTACACAATCTACCCTATCTACACAATCTACCCAATCTCCGAGCGTCGTTGAGATTTCAGATGGGGAAGATTGGGTAGATTGGGAAGATGCAGGTACACCTGACGCGTAGAGTAGACGTTATAGTAGAAGAAACACATCTGGCGGAGGGTTGGCAATGGCTCGGCGAGCGATGCTTCCCCTACTGGTTGCCGGCGGCGTGATCGCGCTCG
>JBIOXT010000075.1:0-3042 GCA_044869795.1 bacterium
CTGCCCGGCTACGCCAACCTGTGCCGGATCCTCAGCAGCCTGCACGCCGAGCCCGCGGTCGACCCCGTGGCGACCGTGCAGCAGCACCGCAGCGGGCTGTTCATCCTGTCCGACGACGCCCACGCGCTCGACCGGTGGCGGGAGGCGTCCCGCCAGGATCTGTTTGTCGAGCTCACCCCGGGTCCGCTGTGTCAGGACGGGCTGGATCTGGCGCGTGCCCTCGATCTGCCGCCGGCGGCCACCAACCGGGTGCACTTCGCAGACCCTGAAGAGTTCGCGACGCACCGACTCCTGCGTGCCATTGCGCTGAACACGACTCTCTCGGCCCTGCCGGACGCCGAGTGCTGCGGGCCGAGCAGGTGGTTGAAGACGCCGCAGATGATGGTGGACGCCTTCCCGCACGTCCCCGCGGCGGCGGCCAACGCGCGGGCGATCGCCGATCAGTGTTTCAGCGACTGGCCGTTCGGCCAGCCGGTCTTTGCGCGCTTTGAAGACTGGAGCGACCTCCGCGCCATCGACGAGCTGCGGCGCCGCACGTATGACGGCGCCCGGCGGCGCTACGGACAGGTCACCGCGACCGTCGGCGAGCGCATCGAGCACGAACTGTCTGTGATCGGCGCGAAGCATTACGCGCACATCTTCCTGGTCATGGACGAGATCGTCCATCGATCCCCCCTCACCTGCGGCAGGGGCTCCGCGGCCGCATCGATCGTCTCGTTCTGCCTCGGGCTCACGCACGTCGATCCGATCACCCACAACCTCTATTTCGAACGCTTCTTGAACCCGGGCCGCGCGGACCCACCGGACATCGACATCGACTTCCCGTGGGACGAACGTGATGGATTGGTGGACTGGGTGCTGGATCATTACCGCGACCGGGCTGCGATGGTCGCCACGCACAACACGTTCGGATTGAAAGCCGCCGTTCGCGACGTCGCCCGGGTCTTTGGGATGCCCCCCGCCGAGATCGACCGGGCGGCCCCCTACGTCGCCAGGCAGGCGGAGATCGGCGAACTGGCCGAACGGCCGACCGCCAGGCAGTGGGCCGCCTCGTTGTGCCGGTCGTCCCGGCTGGACAGCCCGTGGCCGGACATCCTCGCCGGCGCCGCGACCATCGTCGGCCACGTCAAGCATCCCGCGCTGCACTGCGGAGGGGTCGTGATCGTCCCCGCCGAGATCCGCAGCTACGTGCCGGTGGAGTTTGCCGCGAAAGGCGCGCCGATCGTGCAGTGGGAGAAAGACCAGTGCGAAGCGGCGGGGCTCGTGAAGATCGACCTGCTGGGCAACCGATCGCTCTCGGTGATCCGCGACACGCTGGAGGCGATCCGGCGCAATACGGGCCGCCGGATCGATTACGCCACGTGGGACCCAGTCACCGACGAGGCGACGTGCGCGCTGATCCGGCGCGGCGAGACGATGGGGTGTTTCTACGTCGAGTCCCCGGCCACGCGGCTGCTGCTGCGGAAGCTCTGGGCGCACATGCCCGCCGAGCGCATCAGCGGGGCCGACGTGTTCGAGTATCTGGTGATCGTCTCCTCCCTCGTACGGCCCGCGGCCATCTCCTTCGTCAATGAACTCGTCCGCCGCGCCCACGGAGAGCCGTATGCGCCCCTGCACCCGCTGCTGTCCGACGTCCTCGCCGACACGCATGGGATCATGGTCTATCAAGAAGACGTGACCCGCGTGGCGATCGCCCTGGCCGGGTTCAGCGTCGAGGAAGCCGATGACCTCCGCAAGACGATCAGCAAGAAGTCCGCAGGACGGCGGCTGGCCGACTTCTGCACCCGGTTCACGCAGGGGGCACGGGCACGCGGCGTCAGCCCGCATGTCATCGACACGGTCTGGGCGATGATCATGAGCTTTGCCGGGTACAGCTTCTGCAAGCCGCATTCCGCCAGCTACGCGCAGGTCTCGTTTCGATCCGCCTACCTGCGCGCCCACTACCCCGCCGAGTTCATGGCGGCGGTGATCACGAATCAAGGCGGATACTACTCGACCTTCGCCTACCTCTCGGAAGCCCGCCGGATGGGGCTGCAGATCGTGCCCCCCGACGTCAACGCCAGCGCCGTCGGGTACACCGGGCGGGGCCGCAGCATCCGGGTGGGCCTGATGCAGGTGAAGCACCTGACCTCGGCACTGGCGAAGCGGATCGTCGGCGAACGCGACACCGGGGGACCGTTCGTCTCCTTCGACGACTTCCTGCGCCGTGTGCACCCGGAGCCGGCCCAGGGGCGCTGGCTGGTCAAGGCCGGGTGCTGCGACACGATCGCGGGCGGACTTTCCCGACCGGCGCTGCTCTGGCGACTGCTGGCGGCGCCGCATGGCACCCCCGGCGATCCGCTGCCGGCGCCGGACGAGTACGATGAACCGACCCGGGCGCGTCATGAGGTCGAGACGCTGGGCTTCGCGCTCTCGGGGCATCCCCTCGATGGGTATGCACCGGCCGGGGAAAAACCCCGATACGTCAGGGCCGTGGAGATGGAGCAGTGGGTGGGCCGCGAGATCTCGATGCTGGGATGGCTGCTCACCGAAAAGCTGACGCAGACGCGCCGCGGGGAGCCGATGGAATTCGTCACCTTTGAGGACAGCAGCGGCATGTATGAGACCACGATCTTTCCACAGCTGTTTCGCACATACGCGATGCTCCTTGCCCCCAACCAGCCCTATGCGATCACCGGCACGGTCGAGGAAGAGTTTGGGGCCGTGACCCTGCGGGTGCGCGCGCTGCGGCGTCTGAACGACAGCAGGGGCATCGGCCGGAGGTCTGCCTGATGGCGGACGGGGCGACATCGGCGGCCGACTTCCTGCCGGAGCGGCAGAGTCTGACGGCGCTGCGGGATGCCGCCGCCTCCTGCCGGGGATGCGACCTCTACAAGCGCGCGACGCAGACGGTGTTCGGCGAGGGACCGGCCAAAGCCCGGGTCGTGTTTGTCGGAGAGGTGCCCGGTGACTACGAAGACCGGCAGGGCCATCCGTTTGTGGGACCGGCGGGAAGGATCCTGGACAGGGCGCTGCAGGAAATCGACCTCGACCGCGGCGAGG
>JBIOXT010000076.1:0-3009 GCA_044869795.1 bacterium
GCTGACCATGCGGCTGCGCGAGGCGGAGCAGCTGGAGTTGAACTCGGAGTTCGCCCAAGGCACGGTGGAGGGGACGGTCGACGTGGGCATCGGCGACAACCTCTTCAACAAGATCGGCCGGACCGAAATCATCGTCAAGGACGGCATCGTCCTCGAAATTCGTGAACAGTAGGCCGGCGCACGCATGCGCATCGACATCGTGACCATCTTCCCCGAGGCCTTTGCGCCGCTGCGCGTGAGCATGCTGGCGCGGGCATCCGAGCGCGGACTCCTGGACATCACCGTCTGGGACCTCCGGCAATTCACCACCGACCGGCACCGCCAGGTCGATGATGAACTGTACGGCGGCGGCGCGGGCATGGTGATGAAGCCGGAGCCGTTTTTCAGCGCGGTGGACGCCATTCGCGCCGCGGCGCCGGCAACCGCGCCGCGCGCCATCCTGATGTCCCCGCAGGGGGAGCGGCTCACGCAGGCCCTCGCGCAGGAGCTGGCGCGGGAGGATCACCTCCTCGTGCTCTGCGGGCACTACGAAGGCATCGACGAGCGCGTGAAGGAAGGACTCGGCGCGGACGAAGTCTCGATCGGCGACTACGTCCTGACCGGCGGCGAACTTCCGGCGATGGTGCTGGTGGATGCGGTCGCCAGGCTGGTGCCGGGGGTCGTCGGGGACGCGGCGTCGGTCGCGGAGGAATCCTTCAGCGGCGGGCTGCTGGACTATCCGCACTACACCCGGCCGGCGGAGTTCCGGGGCATGAAAGTCCCCGCGGTGCTGCTGTCCGGGAACCATGCCGCGATCCGCCGCTGGCGGCGCTCCCAGCAGCTGCAGCGGACGATGCGGCGGCGGCCGGACCTGTTGAACGCGGATGCCCTGTCAGACGATGACCGGCGCGTCCTCGAGGACCTCGACCTCGAACCGCCGGAGGATGACAGACCCGACTGAACATCACGGCCGTTCGACCGTCGACGATCGACGACCGACGACCGACGACCGATGATCGATTGTGCTAGAATTGGTGGCCGTGACTGAACGCCGCCGGGCGTGACACGAGGTGATGGGGATGCAGAAGATCGCCGCCGTCAAGCGGGCGCAACTGAGGAGCAAACTGCCGGCATTCAATCCCGGTGACACGGTGCGGGTGCACCTCAAAGTGGTCGAGGGCGGCCGCGAACGGATCCAGGCGTTCGAAGGCGTCGTCATCGCCCGCAAGCACGGCGGTCTGCGCGAGACCTTCACCGTGCGCCGGATCAGCCACGGGGTCGGCGTCGAACGGATCTTCCTGCTCAACTCGCCGCGCATCGAGCGCCTCGACGTGGTGCGCAAAGGCCGGGTGCGTCAGGCCAAACTCTACTACCTGCGAGGGAAGATCGGGCGCGAAGCCCGCATCAAAGAGCAGCGCTAGGGGACCGGCCGCACCGAAGGGCATCAGATGCGCCTGGAGTTCTTGGACCGCCTGCCGTTGTCCGTCCCCAGTCTGATCCTCATCCTCGCGGCGGTCTTGTTCGTCGTGCGGCTGCTGGTGAAGCGGATCTACGCCATCTCGCCGACCTGGCGGACCTCGATCGTCGAAACGCTGGATGCCGGGATCTTTGCCGCGCTGCTGTCGCTGGTCATCATCACGTTCGTCGTGCAGGCCTTCTACATTCCGTCCGGTTCGATGGAGCCGACGCTGCAGGTCGGCGATCGCATCCTGGTGAGCAAGCTGTCCTACCGCCTCGGTCCCATCCGGCGCGGAGACGTGATCGTGTTCCACTATCCGCTGAACCCCGGCAAGGATTTCGTCAAACGCGTCGTCGCGCTGGCCGGCGAGAAGGTCGAGCTCCGCGACGGCGTCGTGCTGATCAACGGCCGGCCGATCAGCGAGCTCTATCCGACGGCGCTGGCCGGCGGCGACCGCTCCTGCACGAGCAACTACGGCCCGCAGCTGATCCCCGCCGACAACCTGTTCGTGTTGGGAGATAACCGGTGCAACAGCGAGGACAGCCGGTTCTTTGGATTTGTCCCGCTGCCCAACGTCATCGGCAAGGCCCTGTTCATCTACTGGCCGCTGAGCCGGCTCGGGTTCGCCCGCTAGGCCGTCATGGCCGTCCCCCGGCGCCCCCGCGACATCCGCAGGCTGCCGGTGGCCGTCCTCGCGGACTGGGTGCGCACCGCTGACGACCCGACCCCCGGGCTGCTGCGTGCGCTGGCGCGGGACCCCCGCCTGGGCGTGCGCGCACTGGCGCGGCAGTGGCGCGCCCGGCTGCGCCGCCTGCGCAGGGAGCAGACCCGCCTCGACGATCTCGGTGCGGTCGAACGGGACTACCGCGTACTGGGCTACGAGCTCATCGCCGGCGTGGACGAGGTGGGCGTCGCGCCGCTGGCGGGTCCGGTCGTGGCCGCGGCCGTCATCCTCCCCGCGGACTTCCGGCTGGAGCACCTCAACGATTCCAAACAGCTGCGGGCCGATGAGCGTGAGCGCCTCGCCGCGGAGATCCGCGCGCGGGCGCAGGCGATCCACATCGGGATCGCGAGCGTCGAGGAAATCGACCGGTTCAATATCCTCCAGGCCACGCGGCTGGCGCACCAGCGGGCGATCATCGGGCTGGCGCTCCGCCCGCACCTGGTGCTGATCGATGGACGCTACCCGGCCGATGTCCCTGTGACCCAGATGGCGCTGGTGGACGGCGACGCGACGTGCGCCGCGATTGCCGCGGCATCGGTCGTGGCGAAGGTCACGCGAGACCGCATGATGCTCGAATTCGCGCGGACGTACCCGGACTATGGCTTCCAGCGGCACAAGGGGTACGGCACGCGGGCCCACCGCGACGCGATTCGTCGCTTCGGAGTCACCCCGATCCACCGCCGGTCATTCCTGACCGTGCGGGGCGTCCTGGCGGCTATGGACTGACCTGCACCCGCAGCTGGTCGCCGCTCAGCGGCACGAACCGCATCACGAGGCCGGCGAACGTCAGGTAGGTTTCCTTCCTATTAATAACGGCGGCGCGGAAGGCCAGCATCCCCTTCTGCGC
>JBIOXT010000077.1:0-3553 GCA_044869795.1 bacterium
AGACCGGTCTCATCAGAGACACGACAACCGCCGCCAGTACGACCGGAGCGACGATGATCAGGCCGATCATCAATCGATTGCGGACGATGTGACGCCAGATGACGCGCAGGTCCAGCCTGTCTTCCGGACGCGGCAGGGGTACCTGGACGAAGTATCCACGAATTTCCCCGGGTCCCGCATCGACGGGGCCGCCGGCAGGTCCTGCGCGTCTCGGGTCATGCAGGTCACTGGCCATCGCGGTCCTAGAACGAATTGATGGCCGCCACGGCCACGGCGATGTTGTAGAGGATCTGCGTGACGCTGGTCCACATCGTCAGCGGGCGCATTTGCTGGGCGTCCAGCGGCACCACGATCGTGTCGCCGGGCTGCACGTCGCGCGCACCGCCGCGACTGAACCAGGCGGAGGACGGGGCCGCGGCCACGCTGCCATTCGCACGGATGATGAATATCCGCCGCTCGTCGGCGCGCTGCGTCGTGCCGCCGCTCTGCGAAACGTAGTCGTCCCGGTCCAGGTCGGCATGGAACAGGTGGGAAGTCGGATTCTGGACTTCGCCGATCACGGTGACTTCCTGCGTCCGCCGCGGCACCACCAGCACGTCACCTCCGTGGATCACCAGATCCGACGCGGATCCGGGAGCGGCGGCCATCACATCGTCCAGATCGATGACGAGCCGCCCGACGGCCTCGGCCTCCTTCAGGTCCGCCAGCAGGGCCTGGCCGGCAGCGATCGCCTGACCCGTGCTGGATGCCGTCTCGGATTGCGCTTGCTGCAGCGACAGCGCCGCCAGTTCCCGCTGCATGCGTTCTGCGAGTACTTCGAGTTGGCGCTGCTCGCGCTCCTTCAGGTCCTCGCGCGTGAAAACGCTGCCGGCCGCAAACGCCTGGTCGGTGAGGCCGCCGGCCCGCTCGATGACCGATCGCAGGGTCTCGCCGCGCCGGATCGGGTAATCGCCCGGAAAGCGCACTTCGCCGCTGACAGTGATCGTCTCCTGGTCCCGCCACAGCGGGATTTCCTTGACGACCAGGAAGTCGAAGGGGCGCAAGGCGACGTCGGCGGACGGCGCACCCGCCAGGACCTGTTTCAGATCGATGCGCAGCAGGTCCGTCTGGCGCCGTTCGCCGTCGATGACGTCGTAGCGCGTCAGTTCCGCCTCGCCGCCGTAGGCCGACTGGTCGAGCCCGCCGCCCGCGCGCAACAGGTCGCTGACGGTCATGCCGGGTTCGAGCGGGTATTGCCCCGCCACCTTCACGCGGCCGCCGATGCCGACGCTCTGCGTCGGCTCCGTGCTGCTGCTTTGACGCATCAGTTCAACGAGGATCGGCCGCACCACACGGTCGCGGCTCGTGGCGAGGTCGAAGACATGAACGCGGTCGCGGGCCTGCAGCGGGACGTTCGCCTCGGAATCCGGATTCGAGAAGGCCGCCGCGAGGTCGGCCGACAGGACCGACACGGTGCGCGTCGGACCGCTCTCGCGATGGATCAGTGCGTAATGGAGGTCGGCGAGCGGTTGCAGTTCGTCCAGGCTGCCGACCAGGTCGGTCAGCCGCATGCCCGGCCGGTACCGCAAGTAGCCCGCCCGATGTACGTGACCGACCAGTGCGACGGCGCCCTCCAGGCTGTCCCGGATGGCCCGGATCGTGAGCCGGTCACCGGCTTGCAGCCCAGTGGCGCGGCCCGGCGGCGTCGACAGGTCCAGGTCCACCACCGTAAGGTTGCGGCGCTCGTCGATCCGCTCGAGCGCCGCGGCCCGCGGGTCGGCCTGTGGCGTGAGTCCACCCGACAGGTAGAGCGCGTCCGCCGCGCTTGCACCATCGCGGAATTCGTAGATCGCAGGCCGCTGGACTTCGCCCGTGACCGTGACCGTCGCGCCGACCGGCGGAACGAAGATCACGTCACCCGCCAGCAGCCGTGAATCGTTCCGGGTGTCGCCGTTCAGCAGGAGGTCGTAAAGGTCGAACCGGGTGATGGTCCCGCCGCCGCGCTTCAGTTCGATGTTCCGCAGTGAGCCGATCGCCTTGATGCCGCCGCTCGCGAACAGCGCGTTGGTGATCGTCGACAGCCCGCTCACCGTGTAGGAACCGGGCCGCTCGGCGTCACCGAGCACGAAGATCTGGATCGAGCGCAACGCGCCCATCGTGACGCTGGCGCGCGTGCCGATCATCTGTTCGGACGCCCGTCCCTCGAGCAGGGCCTTGGCGTCCGCGAACCGCATGCCGGCGACCGTGATCGGGCCGAGTTCCGGGAAGTCCACGTTGCCGTCCCGGCCGACCGGCAGCGTGTAGCGTCCGCCGTGCTCGCCGATCAGCTGGACCTCGAATGTGTCTCCGGGTCCCACGACGTATTCCGCAGGTACCGGAATATCGGTGGCCGGGGCAAAAGTCGTCGGCACCGTGCGAAACAGGTCGTAGCCGAACGGCTTGACTTCGGGCTCAACCGGCAACAGGCGGACCTCGAAAACGTAGTCTCGCAGCTGCGGATCCGCGCTCAACCGGGCGGCCGCCTCTTCCACCGTCAGGCCGGCCAGGACGATCGACACCGGACCCGGGAGCACCAGCCTTCCCAGACGATCCAGTTGATACGGGTTGCCGTCGAGAATCCTGCCGCGAAATTCCGACCAGGCACGCTCGGCTTCCAGCAGTTCCGCGGTCGACAGCAGGATCGTGTCGCCGGCACGTAGCCGCGGTTCGGGCGCAAGCGTTGCCACCGGCTCGGTACCCTCTTCGGTGGGCTTCGGCACGGCAGTCGGCTCGGACGGCGCCGGAGCCGGTGGCTGTTCGGCCGTGGGCTGGCCGAGCGTCTCCAGGATCTGTTGCTGCTGTTCCGGGGGCAGCGACTGGAACACCCGCAGCTGGTCCTGCGTCTGCGCGAGCGCCTGGACGCCGGCGATACCGAGCGACAGCGCCACGAGTGCACGCGTCAACCTGCGCAGGGAGGGCCGCCGCTTCATCGTGACTCCGGCATTCACTGGAAATTCCTGGACCATTCCACCATGCCGCGCGCGTCGCGTGAGCGCCCGCCCGTTCCGGCGAGGTCCGTTTCCTCGTAGCCCACGGTCAGCTTCAAATCGCCGCCGAACAGGCTGCGGCGATGATACACGTCGGCGGAAGTGATCCTGGCCGGGACCGCCGAGACCGAGTGCACGGGATTGGCGCCCGCCCGGTTGACCCTGGCGCGCTGCGCGGCGATTTCCCAGCTGCTGCCATCGGCATTCACCAGCATCGCTCCCGCTGCATACTGCCGGCTGTCGCCGTCGATCGCGTGACCGAGGACCCGGTCGCGATACTGGTAGCCGTCAAAATAGGTGCGATTGTGGTACGCGCAGCCGAACTGCGGCCTGCTGTTGTAGAAGGCGCAGGCGGTGTCCGCGT
The DNA here is from genome assembly GCA_044869795.1 of bacterium. Lineage (GTDB taxonomy): Bacteria > Sysuimicrobiota > Sysuimicrobiia > Sysuimicrobiales > Kaftiobacteriaceae > DASXUC01. The sequence goes on from JBIOXT010000077.1 coordinate 3,370, forward strand.
ACTCGACGTGCGCCCGCCAGGAACGTTCGCCGATGCCGCCCCAGGCCTCCGCGCCGACCAGTCCCAGTTGCTTGCTCGGCTGGTAATTGGCCTCGTCCTCACCGATCAACTGGGCATAGACCGCGGCCGGCAGCCCGGGAATTGACCAGCGCAAGTCGATGCCGGCCATCTGGTTGCCGGGCTG
>JBIOXT010000078.1:0-13915 GCA_044869795.1 bacterium
TGCGCGCCGACGCGGGGCGCGTCTACCTGGCGGGTCAGGAGATCACCCGTGCGCCGGCCCACGTGCGCACGCGGCTGGGCATCGCCCGGACCTTTCAGCTCATTCGGCCTCTCCCGCACCTTTCGGCTCTGGACAATGTCCTCGTCGCCCGGCTGTACGGTCGCAGCGAAATTCCATCGGTGCCAGCGGCGCGGATGGACTGCCAGCAGTACCTCGAGCTCGTCGACCTGGCCTCGAAGCGCGACCATCTTGCCGGCGATCTCACGCTGGCCGAGCGCAAGCGGCTGGAAATCGCCCGTGCACTGGCCACGGATCCCCGCGTGCTGCTGCTGGACGAGCCGCTCGGAGGGCTCTCGGCCGCGGAAGTCGAGCATGCCCTCGCGCTCTTTCGGAAGATCCGTGCCGGCGGCGTCACGCTGGTGATCGTCGAGCACAACGTCCTCGCAATGCGCGCCGTCTGTGAGCGGGTGGTAGTGCTCAGCTACGGGCGCCGCATCGCTGAGGGGCGGCCCGACGACGTCCTCGCCCAGCCCGAGGTCGTGCAGACCTACCTGGGAACCGGGACGTCCGTCGCCTGGAAGTTTTCGTGAACACGATCCTGCTGCAAAACGCCGTCTTCGGCGTCCTCGTCGGCGGCTTGTATGGGCTCGGCGCCGTCGGGCTCTCGGTCGTCTTCGGCGTGCTGCGGATGCTCAACGTGTCGCACGGCGAGCTGATCATGATCGGCGGGTACGTGACGTTCTGGTTGTTCTCGCTGTGGGGGGTCGATCCGTTCGTCTCCATCCTGGCCGCCGGGCCGGTCCTGTTCATTATTGGCGCCGTCCTCTACCGCCTGCTGTTCAGCCCGCTCATCCACTTCCCGGAAGAGCACAAGATCAAGAACTCGATCCTGATCGGGTTCGGGCTGGGACTGGCGCTGCAGACGCTGGCCATTCTGTTGTGGGAGGCGGACGATCGCGCCGTGACTCCGGCCTACGCCGGCCAGGTCCTGCCGCTGGGCGGTGTGGTCGTGCCGCTGTCACGGCTCGCCGCGCTGGTCCTGGCGTTCCTGGTGCTGGGCGGGCTGCAGCTCTTCCTGACCCGGACCCGCGCCGGGACGGCGATCCGCGCCACCGCGCAGGATGAGACCGGCGCCATGCTGGTGGGCATTCCGATCGGGCGCACGTTCCTGATGGCCTTTGCGCTGGGAAGCGCGCTGGCCGGGGTGGCCGGCTCGCTGGTCACGGTCTCTGAAGCGATCAATCCGACGATCGGGCTGCACTGGACGTTGAAAGCGCTGATCGTCGTCGTGCTGGGCGGGATGGGCAACATCTTCGGGACGTTTGTCGCCGGGCTGTTCCTCGGTGCGGCCGAGTCACTGAGCGGATTTTTGCTGGGCAACGCCTACCGTGAGGTCGTCGGGCTGATCCTCTTTCTGATCGTACTCAGCGTGCGCCCGCAGGGGCTGTTCGTCCGGGAATGACGAGGCGCCGTCAGATTATTCTGGTTGCCGATCTCCTCCTGGTGCTGGTCCTCCTGCCGCTGGTCGGCAGGGCCGATGTCGCGAACTGGACCTTCCTGGTGCTGCTCTATGGCGCCCTTGCCCAAAGCTGGAACCTGCTCAGCGGATTTGGCGGGCAGGTGAACCTCGGGCATGCCGCGCTGTTCGGCCTCGGAGCGCTGGTGACCCGGCTCCTGTGGCTGCAGCGCGGGTTCCCGCTTCCGCTGGCCCTGGTCGCGGGGACGACGGCCGCGACGGTCCTTGGCATCATCATCGGCGCGCCGTCCCTGCGGCTGCGCGGTCCGTATTTTGCGATCGGGACGCTCGCCATCGCCGAGATCCTCAGGATCACCACCGGGAATCTGTTTCCCGAAGTGTCGTATCTGCCGTCGGCGCTGCTCGACTCCTATCAGCTCCTGCCGCGGTACTACCTCGCGTTGGCGCTGGCCGTGCTGGTGACGCTGGCCGCGGGATGGTTGGCGCGATCGCGCTTCGGTTACGGGCTGGCCGCGGTGCGGGAGGATGAAGACGTCGCTGAGGCGCTGGGAGTGGGCGCATACCGCCATAAACTGCTGACCTTCGTGCTCAGCGCCGTCTTTGCGGGGATGGCCGGCGGGGTCTTCGCCTACTATCACCCATCGTTTTATCTGCAGTTTCCATTCGGTCCGATCTGGACATTCGACGTGCTGCTCATCACGTTTCTCGGCGGGGTGGGTACTGTCTGGGGGCCGTGGATCGGCGCCGCCGTATTCTTGCTGCTTCGGGAGGCGCTGGCCTTGCGGCTGGTGGAACTCCACCTGCTGATCTTCGGCGCGCTCTTCGTCGTGATGGTGCTGGTGTTCCCGGGCGGATTCGTCGACGCGTGGCGCCACCTGCTGAGGGTACGGCGGGAAGGGGCGCGGTAGGAGGAGGCGGTCCCTACCACCACGGATCCGCTAGCCAGACCTCGTCGGCGCGCTCCGTGGCTTCGCGGAGTTCCGCCGCCGGGACCCATTCGCCGGCCGGGAGCGGGATGAGCCCGAAAAAGCGGCCGCGGCAAAACGTCAGCGGCGACCCGTCCCGGTACCACAGGTCGTGCACCCGGGCCACGAAAAGGGTGTGATCGCCGCCGGGGTAGGTTGTTTCGACCGAGCACACCAGGTGGGCGAGGGCGTGGGTGATCACGGGAACGTCGCTGCGCCATTCGAACGCCGGCTGCAGCCCTTCCTGCGGCCGGCCCGCGAAGTTCCACGCGTAGCCCTGCTGGTCTTCGCTGAGGATGCTCACCCCGAACCGCGGTCCGGCGGAGAGGTGTGCATGCATGCGGGCGTGCTGGGCCACCGCCAGCAGCACGAGCGGCGGATCGAGGGAGACCGAGGTGAACGCGTTGGCCGTCATGCCGTGTACGCCGTCTGCGGTGTCGACGGTCACGACGGTCACGCCTGTCGCGAATCTGCCGAGAGCATTTCGGAACGATCGGGTATCGAACGGCGCCGCGGACATCGTCCACCTCCGTCTCTGGATGAATTGTAGCGCGCAGCGTCGAAGGCGGTAGGCATGCTGGACCTCATCACCCAGCCGATGACCGGCCAGCAGTACCTCGACAGCCTGCGCGACGGTCGGGAAGTCTACATCTACGGGCAGCGGGTCGCCGACGTCGTCACGCATCCTGCCTTCCGCAACGCCGCCCACTCGATTGCCCGACTCTACGACGCCATGCACGATGGGAAATATCGAGAAGTGCTGCTGGGCACCGACCGGCAGGGCATCCTCACGCACAAGTTCTTCAAGCCGAGTTACTCCGCGCAGGAGCTGCTCGAGGCGCGCGAGGCGATCGTGACGTGGGCGCGGTTTTCCTACGGGTTCATGGGGCGCACGCCGGATTACAAGGCGTCCTTCATGGCGACGCTCGGCGCGGCGCCGGACTTCTACGAGCCGTTCACCGCCAACGCCGCGTCCTGGTACCGCGAGTACGCCACGAAGGTCCTCTTCCTCAACCATGTCATCGTCAACCCGCCGGTGGACCGCAACAAGCCGGTGCACGAAGTGGCGGACGTGTTCGTGCATGTCGTACGGGAGACCGGCGGTGGCATCATCGTCAGCGGCGCGAAGATGCTGGCCACCGGATCGGCGCTGACCCATGCGACGTTCGTCGCGCAGAACAGCGCCACACAGCTGGAAGCGGGGAAGGCGGAAGATTACGCGCTGGTGTTCCTGGCGCCGCTGAATACGCCGGGGCAGAAACTGATCTGCCGGACGTCCTACGAGGCCGCGGCCTCCAGCCCGTTCGATTACCCGCTGTCCAGCCGCTTCGACGAGAACGACGCGGTGCTCGTGTTCGAGGACGCGTTCATTCCCTGGGAAAACGTGCTCGTCTACCGCAACATCGAGAAGGCGACCGGATTCTACGCCGCGTCGGGGTTCCTCAACCGCTACAACTTCCAATCGCTGACGCGGCTGGCGGTGAAACTGGACTTCATGTGCGGGCTGCTGACCAAAGGGCTGGCCGCCACGGGGACCGACGCGTACCGCGGCGTGCAGGCCAACCTCGGTGAGGTGATCGGCTGGCGGCACCTGATCTGGGGGATCACCGCGGCGATGGCCCTCGATCCGCAGCCGGGTCCAGGCGGCAGCACGCTGCCGAAGACGGAGTATGCCGCGGCGGGGCGGTTGTTCGCGACGCTGGCCTGGCCGCGCGTGAAGGAAATATTCGAGCTGGTCCTCGGCGGCGGACCGATCGTCGTCCCGTCCAGCTACAAGGATCTGGCCAGCGAGGAGCTGCGGCCCGTGCTGGAGCGCTTCTACCGCGGCTCCGACAGCACCGCGGAGGAGCGCATCAAACTCTTCAAGCTGATCTGGGACGCCATCGGCACAGAGTTCGGCGGCCGGCACGAACTCTACGAGCGCAACTACTCCGGCAACCACGAGCAGATGCGGGTCGATCTCCTCAACCTGGCGAAGCGCCGCGGTCTGCTCGACACGTTCACCGCGTTTGCGGACCAGTGCATGTCGGACTACAGCATCGAGGGCTGGAAGGACCCGATGTGGGTCTGGGATCGGAAGTGACCGGCTGAATGCGACGCCTGGCGGCTGTTGGCTGCGCTTGGTTCTTCCTGGCGGCGTCCGTGTCCGCGGCCCCCGGGCCCCTCGGTCAGACAGAAGGGACCATCGTCGCGGTTCCACCCGGGGCGATCACGGTCGCCACGCCTGCCGGCATGCAGGTGCGGGTGGTGCTGACGGCCGAGACCTTGGTGATCCAGCGCAAGGCCATCAGGCTCGAAGACATCAAGCCCAACGACCTGGTCGCGGTGACCGCCCGCCGTGAGCCGGACGGGACGCTCACGGCGATCTCGATCAACATCTTCCCGCCGGAGTTCAAAGACCGCGTCCGTCAGACGCAGTTCGTGATGGAAACCGGCAACATCATGACCAACGCGGTCGTCTTCCAAAACGTCCGGCGCGTCGAGGGGCGCACCCTCTATTTGAAATTGCCCGACGGCACCGCCGTGATCAACGTCCCGAAGGATGCGCCGGTCTTCCGCTCAACCATTATCAGGCTCACGGACTTGCGACCCGGCATGCAGGTCTTCGTGCGCGGGACGATTGCGTCCGACGGAACCCTCGTCGCGACGAGCATTACCGTCGCCGTGCGCTGACCTCGCTTACGGGCGTGGATGGCTTGCGAAGAACTGCCAGATGACCTGGGTCGCATCGATGTCCCGGCTGACCGGACCGATCAGGATCCGCGGCAGGTACTGCGTCCCACCCGGCCAGGCGTGGCCGCCGCCCTCAATCGTGTAGAGGATCACTTCCGTGCCCTGGGCGCAGGGGGCGTAGGTTGTGGTCTTCACCCGCGTTCCATCGGCGGGATTACGGCTGGGCCCATCCCGCCCGCCACCGGCGCAATCGCAACGATGCGGCTGGACAGCCGCGCGGCCAGCAACTGTGACATGAACCCGCCGTTGGAGATGCCGGTCGCGTAGTAGCCAGATCAGCGCCGCCGAAAGTGTTCCAGCGCGAACCGGTCGCATGCCGTCTCGGCGGAGCCTTTGCGTCCGAGGACTTCATAGAGGTGGTAGTGGTAGTACTCGTGGCAGTAGAGGAATCTGATGACCTCGGTCTTGGTCCGGAAGAGAATGTTGCGGTAATACCAGCGGAACTTGAACGGGTTGCCGCGCGCGGCCTGTACCTTCAGCCGCTTGGCGCGGTACGGGATGCGCTGGCGGAAGGGACGGAACGGCTCGGGGACCTGCACGGTGATGACTTTCGTCTCATAATCGCACAGTGCCGCCAGATGGGGGCCGGTGCGGTAGCGGAGCGGTTTGACCTCTACCCGGTATCCTTTGGCCGCGGGAAGCCCCGTTAAGATGGCCCGCACCCGCGCCGGAGAAAACCCGTCCAGTGTTGAACTGACAATCATCGCACCTGCCCAATGATGACAGCGCCGCCGGGCGCGGGGTTGAGTGGGACCGCCGTATGCCGACCATTCGCCTGATCAACCTGACGAAAGCCTACCGCCTCGATCGCCAGGTCGTCTCCGCCGTGGACCAGGTGACGCTGGAGGCCCCCGACGGGCAGATCCTCACGCTGCTGGGACCCAGCGGCTGCGGCAAGTCTACCACGCTGCGATGCATCGCCGGCCTTGAGCGGCCCGACGACGGGGAGATTCTCTTCGACGAGCGGGTGCTGTTCAGCCGAAGGGGACGCGTCTCGGTGCCGCCGGAACGCCGCAATGTCGGCATGGTGTTCCAGTCCTACGCGATCTGGCCGCACCTGACCGTCTTTGAGAATGTGGCCTACCCGCTGCGGGTGCGCGGCGCGCCGCCGGCCCAGATCGCCGAGCGGGTGCGCCGGACCCTGGACCAGGTCGACCTCGCCGGGCTGGACGATCGTCCCGCCCCGTTCCTCAGCGGCGGTCAGCAGCAGCGGGTCGCGCTGGCCCGGGCGTTGGTGTACGAGCCGGAAGTGCTCCTTCTCGACGAACCGCTCTCGAACCTGGACGCGAAGGTCCGCGAGCAGGTGCGGGAGGACTTCCGCCTGCTGCAGCGGCGGCTGGGCATTACCGCGGTGTACGTGACGCACGACCAGCTGGAGGCGCTGTCGCTGTCCGACCTGGTCGCGGTGATGCAGCACGGACAGATCATGGAAGTCGGCCGGCCGCAGGACCTCTATACCCGGCCGCAGAGTCCGTTCACCGCGAGCTTCCTCGGCGAGATCAGCTATCTGCCGGGCACGGTCGCCGCCGATGATGGCGAGATGGTGACGCTGCACACCTCGGTCGGCCTCGTCCGCTGCGCGCGGGGCGCGCCGGTCGCCGCCGGCACTCACGTGGTGGCCGGCGTGCGCCCTGAGCACTTCACCTTGTGGCGCGACCGTCCCGCCGCCGACAACGTGCTGGAGGGGAAGGTCGTGTCGGCGCTCTACGAGGGGACGCGGGTGAAATACCGGCTCACCGTCGGTGAGATGAACGTCCTGGCCTTTGGCACCGAACTGTTTCCCGACGGCTCGCGCGTGTTCGCCGCGATCGACCCACAGCGGGTGATCTTGCTCCTGCAGTTGTAGTCACTCCGACAGCGACGTGCGGCTGACCCGCCGGGCGACGCTGACCAGCGCGACCGAGACCACGCTGACCGCGACGCCGAGGGCGGCCATGCGGCCCTGCTGTGCGTCGATCCACAGGTGATACAGCAGCGGTCCCACCGGCTCGGAACGCGGCGTGTACAGGAACAGCGATAGGCTGAACTCCCGCATGAAGATCGTCGCCAGGATCGCCCAGCCCGCCATGAAGCCGGGCCGCAGCAGCGGCAGCAGAATCCGCCGGAACGTCGCCAGCAGGCCCGCGCCGCAGACCCGGGACGCCTCTTCCAGCTCCGTATGCACCTGGACCATCGTGCTGCTCATCGTGCGCAGCCCATACGGCAGAAAGCGCGTCAGATACGCGATCAGCAGGATCCAGATCGTGGCGTAGATGGCGACCGGCAGCCGGACGTATCCCCAGAGCAGGCCGATCGCCAGCGCCGTGCCGGGGAAGGCCCACGGGATGAACGTCAGCACGTCGAGGATCCCGCGGCCCCGCAGTCGTGTCCGCACCGTCAGGTACGCCGTCGCCGATGCGAGGGTCATCGCGACCGTCGCGCCGACGGTCGCCAGGAGCACGCTGACCTGCAGGGCCCGCCCGACCCGGTCGCTGGTGAACAGGAACGCGTAGTGTTTCAGCGTCAGCATCTGAATCGTCGACCAGGTCGGCACTTCGTAGAACGGGATCACCGACATGTACGCGAGCACCAGAAACGGCAGCAGCATGACCAGGCTGAGGATCAGCACCGCGACGATCGATCCCGCGTAGCGCCAGCGTCCCAGGTCGATCATCTGCGGGCGGTAGGCCCGGCCGGTGATGGTGGCAAACCGCTCCGCGCGGCCGGTGAACCGCCGGTACAGGTACACCAGCGTCATCGTGATCGCCAGCAGGCTGATACCGTAGGTCGCGGCGAGGTTGTGGTTGGGCGGCGAGACCGACAGCGCTTCGCGGAAGATCTTGGTGGTCAGCACCTCGATGCGGGCGGGCAGCGCAATCACCGCCGGCGTATCGAAGCTCTCCAGCGCGCGCACGAAGTTCAGCGCGCCCGCCGCCAGCAGCGCCGGTCGGATCAGCGGAAGGGTTACCCGCCGGGCCGCGACCAGGGTCGTCGATCCGGAAATGCGCGCGGCTTCCTCCAGCGACGGGTCCATCGACCGCATCGACGCGGCGATGATCAGGTACGCCAGCGGCGTGAGGATCAGCCCCTCGACGAGGATCATCCCCGGCATCGAGTAGACGTTGAACGGCGGGATGCCGGCCCATCCCAGCACGACGTTGAGCAGGCCGATCCGCGGGCTGAGCAGCAGCACCCACGACGTGGCGATCAGCAGCGGCGGCAGGACGTTGGGCACCAGCGCGACGAGCTCGAAGAACCCGCGGCCCGGCGCGTTCGTCCGGACGGTGATCCAGGCCAGCGCACCGGCGAACACCAGCGACAGCAGCGCCGAGCCGCCGGCGAAAAGAAACGAATTGGCGATCAGCCGGTAGGTTGCCGGATCGCCATACGCCGTCCGGTAGTGCTGCAGGGTGAAATGCCCGGGAAGGCCCAGCGGCGCGCTGCTGATACTGCCGTAGAACAGCATCGCCGTCGGATACAGCGCGAGAAACGCCAGTACCAGGCCGAGCCCGACGGCAAACACCACGACGGGATCGACCCGGACCGACGGCGCGGCCGGCCGGGGAAGGGCGATAGTCAACGCTTGAAGATCACCCCGTACTGCTGCCGGAACTGCGCGAGTTCCTGCTCGTCGAGATCGTCCATGAGGATCACGCGCAGTTTGTCCGCGTCCTTGATCGGCGGGAACACGCCGGGGACGAGCACGAACTCCCCGGCCCGCGCCAGCGAGAGCAGCCCCAGCCGGGACGTGAACACGTCGACGAACAGCCGCGCCGCGTTGGGATGGGGGGCTTTCGCGCCGATCGCGATGTGGTGCGCCTCGGCCAGCACCGGGTTCAAACGGACGTAGTCCAGCGGCGCGCCGTCTTTGCCGAATGCGTAGACGTACTTCACGTAGGTGATGCCCAGGGGGAACTCACCGGCGATGACACGGTTCACCACGGGGAGGAACGACTCCAGCAGCACCACCTGGCCCGACAGACGCTCCAGAAATGACCGGTACTGGTTCCCCATGATCGGCTGCAGGTTGGCCAGCCACACGGCCGTGGTCGTGTGGATGTTGGGATCGGGCATCGCGATCTTGCCCTTCCACTTCGGATCCAGAAGGTCGGTCAACGATTTGGGGGCATCCTCGGGTTTGATCTGGCGTGTGTTGTAGAGGATGCTGACGACCACCATGCGGTAGGACGGTGACAGCACGCCGTCCCGGTCGCGCGTGGACAGCGGGTAGGTCTCATACGAGGGGGACGTGTATTTGGCGAACACGCCTTCCTTCTTCATGATCAGCATCGGGCTGCGGTTGGTCAGCACCGCGTCGAACTGCGGCCGGCCGGCCCGCGCTTCCGTCAGCACGCGGTCCGTCGTGAGGTTGGACGCGGCCCGGAAGTAGTTGACCTTGATGCCGTACTGGCCTTCGAAAATCTTGCCGATGACCGAGAAGACCTCGTCCTCCAGTGACCCGTAGACGGTCACGCTGCCTTCCCGCTTGGCCGCGGCGACGAGGTCGCCCTGGCCGAGGGCGGGGATGACGGTCGTCGCCGTGAGCACGCCGCCGATGATGACGCTGAGGATGATCCGCCACCTGACCGTACGCATCTGCGTCCCTCCTTCTGATGCAGTCTGTCAGAAACTGATAAGATCGCCTCGCGTCAGCGTCACCCGCGCGCCGATAGTCGGCGCGTTGGCGAGGTTCCAGGCGACGTACTGCTCGATGTACAGTGTCTCCGCCGACATCAAGTCCACGGGGACAATGACGGAAAAGCCCCGCAGGGCCGCGGCGCTGGCCGTGTAGAGGACGGCGCCGTGGGCGGCCGTGCCGGTGACGATGACCGTGCGGATGCCCCGGTCGCGGAGGATCTGTTCCAGGTTCGTGCCCAGGAACTTGTCGGCGTTGGCGGCGACGACCGGTTCGCCTCCGAGCGGCCGGACCAGCGGCAGGATGTTGTCCACCGTCGTCGGCGGGTTCGTGATGCTGTAGATGACCGGCATCCCGCGCGCATTGGCGCGGTTGATCAGCGTCACGAGCCGCGGTACCGACGAGACGCAGCGGGGCCGGCGCTGCGTGTTGCAGGCCGTGTTCAAAATGTCCAGCACCAGCAGCGCGGTCGTGCGGGGGTCCACCGTCACCGGTTTGAGCTCCGGCGGAGGCGGCGGCACCACCGCGGCCCAGTCATCGATGATCGTCCGCACGGCCTGACCGATCCCGGATGGCACGATGACGAGCGCAAGGATGGCCACCAGCACTGCCGCAGCGAGTCCCTTCATCGTCTTCCTCCTCGGTCGCGGGCTCATTCCCCGATCAGGGTCAACGGGGGGTACAGCGTTTCCAGGGCAACGGGCCGGCGCATCAGCCGCTGCTCGACAAGGTAGCCGACCAGTGTTTCCAGCGTGTCACGGTTGCGCTCCAGACCATATGGCCAGGGGTCGGCGCCGAAGACTTCGTCCATTTCCTCGAGGTCCGCGTGCAGCCACGGCACGCTGTAGCGCAGCGAGCTGGAGAAGCGCATCTGTGCGAGCGCCCAATCCTTCGCCTGCAGAAAGGCCTTGTAGAGACTTTCGGCGATCCACGGCTGCTCCCGATAGAGTTCTTCCCTCATCACGACCGTGTGCATGACCGGGAAGATGCCGGTCTTGCGGAAGTACTCCCGCTCCAGCTCGCGGTAGTTGGGAAACAGCCGCTGGATGCGCGGATCTTTGCCGAAGGCCGCGGGCTTACGGGCGCCGATCAACGCGTCGATCTCGCCGGAGACGAGCAGGTCGTTGAGCGTGCGGTCGGCGACCCGGGTGATCGATACCGAGGCATCGGGCAGATTCACCAGGACGTCCGGCCGGCCGGGCGCGTTGACACCGCCGGAGACCCACTGGATGGTCTCCAGCGAAACATCGTACTCGTGGGCGAGCAGACCGCGGATCCAGACCGCGGCCGTCTGGCTGTACTCGGGCACGCCGACGGTCTTGCCTTCCAACTCTTTGGGCGCGCGGATCCCCGATGTCGTGTTCACGAAGATATAGCCGTGCCGGAACATGCGCGACGGGAAGACCGGGATGCCGACGAACGGGAAGTCCCCGCGCTCGCGGTGGGTCAGCGCGTGCGCGCACGACATCTCCGACACGTCGAACGCCTGCGTGGTGAGCATGCGCGCGAAGATCTCCGGGGGCGACTGGATCGGGACGTAGACGAGGTCGATGCCCTCCGGGCGGACCAGCCCGGTGCGCAGGGCCTCGGTGCGGTCATAGGGGCCGCAGGCCAGCGTCAAACGCAGCAGCGACATGGCCTACTGACCAGCCATCACAGGGGATACACGAAGACGTCCTGGAGCACGGGCGTGTCCAGGATGACTTTCTTCGACTTGAACCGCGGCGCCTCGGCCGAGAAATGTACGATGTCCTGGTACTCGCCGACCGCGAGCAGCCGCGGGCTGGGCTCCACCTGCGGCGTGGTCCAGACCGCGAAATTGGCGCCGACCAGCGCCTCGCCGGTGTCGGAGAACTCGACCCAGGCCGGACCGACGACGTGGCGGGGCCACGCATCGTTGTAGTGATGGTCTTCGGCCCGTCCGCCGGCGCCCCAGAATTCCTTGATCACCGTCACGCGGTCCCTGATGCGGTCTTTGGTATCGTCCCGGATCACCGCGATCGGTAGGCCCCGTTCGTGATGGTCGCGGGTCACCACGACGTACTGCGCGTCGTCGGTGAACAAGCCGGGCCACTCCCCGATGCGCTTTGGATCGTCGACGATGCGCACGTAGCGCACCAGCAGGTCCAGCGCCGCCTGCCTGCGCCCCTCGGCGCTAGCGAGTTCCGTCAGCACCGTCGGGCTCTCCGTCGGCTCGCTGCGCTCGCTCAGGACCTGCGGCCTTCCCGTCGGGGAAACCAACCAGGCGGCGGTAGGCCTGATAGAAGTGCCGGATCGGGGCTTCGTCGACGTGACGGTACGGCGGGAAGCGCTTCGGGGTGCCTTTCAGCACGACGTTCTCGCCCCGCGCCGATGCGCTGAGCTGCACGCGTTCCAACGCCGCGGCGTCCTCCAGGGTGATCGCGCCGGCGGGTCCCAGCACGCCGGGGCCCTGGCGGACGCGATGCCGCACGACGTCCTCACTGTCGCCCCGGCGGCCGAAGAAGACGAACTCGATCTGGGTGCGGTCCACCGCCAGCGGCAACACATAGCGGAGCTGGATCGTGTCGAAGTAATCGGTGACCACGCCGGACGGGAAGACCACCATCATGTTGTGATCGGTGGTCGGCTTCGTCCGCGTGTCGAACAGGCTCATGTCCCGCAGCGCCGGCTGCAGCTGATCGACCGGCGTCGAGCGCGAGCGCCCCCAGAGGTGCCCGTTCCGCTCGTAGTTGGGCACGAACCGCTCCCCGCCGTGCGAGCGCAGCCGGACGACCTGGAACCCCGTGTGCAGCGCCGTGACGTGGTAGCCGTCGTAGATGTTCTCGACGTACAGCTTCCAGTTCGTGCGGAAGATGACGCGGATCGACCCCAGGTAGGTCAGCGCCCCGTCGCCGAGGACCGCGTCCAGCCCGTCGGACAGTTCCGCCAGGTAGTCGCGCAGCGGCGCCGCGTCGTCGTGGAACGTGGCAAAGATCAGGCCGCGGTAGGTCTCCACGCGCGCCCGGGGCAGCCCGTAGTCTTCCCGGCGAAAGTCGGCCGGGAAGTCATCGGGCAGCGACACAGCGATCAGGCGGCCTTCGGTGTCGTACGTCCACATGTGATAGATGCAGCGGAAGCCGCCGCGCAGGACGTTGCCGGACGGGCCTTCCACCAGGCGCGTCCCGCGGTGGGCACAGGCGTTGACCAGCACGCCCACGGAGTCGGCCGCCGTGCGGATCACGATGACCGGGACCGTGCCGATCGAGAACGTCTTGTAGTCGCCCCGCGCCGGAATCTCCGACTCGTGGCCGACCAGCGTCCAGACCGGCCCGGTGAACACGGCGTCCATCTCGTGGCGGAACAGATCAGGATCGGTGAAGATCTCGCGGGGAATCTTGTTGTCTTCCTGCGGCCAGCGGATGCGCTCGAGCAGGTCGATCATGGTGCCATCTATTATATTATAGGGACATGGCCAGCCAGCACTTCGAGCAGCGCAAGGATCGCGTCTTCCTGCGCGCCGTGCAGGGCGAGTACAACCTGAAGGAAGAACTGCGGCGGCTGCGCGCGAAGCCCCGCGTGCGGAAGGCCGAGGAAATCACGTTCATCGACGGGCCGCAGGCGTTTTCCCGTCACTACCTCCATCCCGAAGACGGGCTCGGCCAGACGCTGCACCTCCACCTGGAAGAGTACGCTCCCGGCGGCCATTCCCAGATGCATTTCCACGTCAACGAAGCGGTCTTCTACATCCTCGACGGCCAAGGGTTCGAGATCCACGATGGGGTGCGCCACGAGTGGGAAGCGGGCGACGTGGCCGTGGTGCCCAACCACACCGTGCACCAGCACAACACTGCCGACCCCGCCCGTCCGGCCCGCGTGCTGGTGATGAAGACTAAGCCGATGTTCATCTTCATGAACATGCTGTTCCAGAAGACCGTGATCCCGCGGCCGAAGGAACCCAGCCCCACCGGCGCCGGGTTCGAGCCGCGGGAAGACGAGCAGGCCTAAGGACCGCTGATGCCCTGGGGCGAGAGCCGGGTCTGGAATCGCGGGACGCTGCGGTCCGACTTCTACCGTCGGCTGCTCACCGACGCGGTAGACAGACCCTCGCGCAACGCGACACGCCGGCGGTTGATCAAGCCGGACGACATGCCGTGGGAGCTCTCC
>JBIOXT010000079.1:0-16474 GCA_044869795.1 bacterium
GAACGGAATCGCGATTCCGGGTCGTCCTGGCGCCGTGGCTGAAGGGATCGATTCTGGCGGAACGGCTGAACCGGCTTCGGCTCCCGGGTGTGCGTTTCGCTCCCGCCGCGGTGCCGAATCCCCGGACAGGACAGTTGTGGTACGGGATCCGTCTGCAGGTTACCGATCCACGGGTGCTGCGTCCGAACACGATCGCCGTCCAGATCCTGGCCGAGGTGAAGCGGCTGCCGGGCAGCCGGCTCACATTCCGCCAGCCCCGCCGCGGTCCGTACCTGTTCGATCTGGTGTGGGGGACGAAATCAGTGCGTTTGGCTCTGCAACACGGCGAACCGGCGGCGCGGATCGTGGCCCGCTGGCAAACGGGATTGGCGAAGTTCCGCCGGATGCGCGAGCAGTATCTGCTGTACCGTTAGAACGTCCCTATCCCTCGTACAGTTTTTCGCCGCGATGCAGCCGCAGCGCGATGGTGTAGGTCTGCTCCTGTGCCCGCATCGTGGGCGCGTGCGCCGCGAGGTACCGGGCCGCGGCCACCAGGACATGGCCTGCGGGCGGCGTGCCCGCGAGCAGTTCCGATTGACGGAAGGCTGCCTCCACGCACTGGATGGTATGGAAGTTCCTGTCCTCGCGCAGCAGCAGTGTGCCCAAGGTCGCCCGCAGCGCGGCGGGATCGCCGCCGGAGGCGAGATAGCGGGTCACAAGCGCGCCGGCTTCCCCCACCTGCTGCTGCTGGTCCAGCAGTTCCGGCAGTTCGCGGAGCACCGCATCAGGCGCCCCGAGGCGATCACCGGGATCGGGAAGCGGTGCCGGCGGCACGTTGAGGAAGCGGTCGAGGTAGACGCTCATCGCCGCATCGAACACTCCGCGGAGCCCCAGCGCCGACGGCGCGCGCCGCAGCATCTGATGCACGGCATTGGCAAACGTAAACGTATGCAGGGCGGTGTCCCAATCGCCGAACTCGTTGCTGGTATGAAAATGCGCGATGCGCCGCGCGGCCGCGTAGGCGACGACACCGGCTAGGTCGGGTGCCGTCCAGCCCTCCCGCAGCGTGTCGAGCAGGGCATCGGCGATCGCCTGCGGATCATCCGCGAGCAGGACATTGACCAGCTCGCCGATGTCGGCGTGTGCCTCCTGCTTGCGGCCGGATTCCAAAGCGGCGGGGATCGCCTCTGCCGCTTCTGCGACAATCTCGACGAGATCGATCGGATTCCGCCAGGCGTTGTCTTCCTCCATGCGGTCCGCACCGGCGAACCCGGATGCCAGGCTGGTCAGCACCAGCTCGGCGTCATCCCATCCCACGATCTCCAATGCCTCAAAGGCCTTGTTGGTGAAGTCCAGCAGGTGTCCCCCTTCCAGGTAGCGATGATCGGTGCCCGCCGCGACCATCATCTCCGCCATCTGTTTCGCATCGCCCCCGGCCCGGATCGCGGACACGATGCACCGCTCGGCGCCTTCCGCATCGCGGACCTCCACGAAGCGGCGAAACCACCGGCTCAGCGTCGGCAGATCGGTGGCGGCCGACGGCAGAGGACGCACCTCGAACCGCGGCGCGGACCCGGCGCTGTCCCGGGCCACCGCGGCGAGTCCTTGGTAGAGTGCACGAGGCTGGTCATCGGGGCGCAGGTGAGGCAGCACGTTCGCCATGCACGTGTGGATGGTCAACCCCTGGCCCCACCCCGCCTGGCGGTACCGCGCTCCAAACTCCAACCCTGTACGGAACGGCGCGGCGGGCCGCTCGCCGACCGCCAGCAGCGTGATGACCGACTTCGCGATGACCTGGGTCAATTCGCGCTCCAGCCCATCGCGCAGCCGCTGGTGTTGGTGGTCGCGGATGTCGTGCGGCGCGGCGAGATCGATCCAGACCTCGCCATCGCGCACGCGGACCGGAAACACCCGCACGTCGTCGGCCCACAGATCGAACGTGCCGCCGCTGGCCAGATCGAACCGGGCGTGGTGCCAGTGGCAGGTGAGGATACCGTCTTTCAGCGAGCCGCGGTGGAGGGGAAACCCCATGCGCGGGCAGCGGTTGTCGACGGCGCGGATTCGACCCTCGTCGGCGAAGAGCACGAGCGCATAGCCGTCGACCTGAACGGCCAGGCGTCCCGCTGCTTCGACGTCGGCTACCTTCGCCGCGCGGACAAACCGTTCAACGGTGGTGGCCATCGGCTTCCTCAGGGTCCTGCGTACTCCCATTGTACGGGGTGGTGGAGGTGGACACCCTGTCCGGTTGGACCCGTGCGAAGGTTCCGGCGGTGGTGCGGATTCCTCAACCGAGGAAGGCGCGCTGGAAAAACCAGATCAGCCCCACCGCTGCCGCAGACGCCGATAGCCAGCGGCGCGCCGCGGGCATCCGCGGCCAGCCTTGCAGACTCCGCATCAGCAGAAACGCCCCCGCGACGATCGCGATCTGCCCAAGTTCGACCCCGAGGTTGAAGCCGATCAGCGAGGGTGCCAGCGCTTGAGCCGGTAGGCGCAGGTCCTGGAGCACCGTGGCGAAGCCCAGGCCGTGCACGAGGCCGAACATGAAGGTGAGGAGCCATCGCTGACGCAGGGTCACGTTGCGCCGCAGAACGTTCTCCGCCGCGACATAGGCGATGCTCAGCGCGATAGCGCTCTCCACCCAGCGGCCCGGCAGCGCGACGACGTTGAAGACGGCCAGCGACAGCGTGATCGAGTGCGCGGCGGTGAAGGCGGTCACCACCTTCAGGAGCCCTCGCAGGCTGCCGCCCAGCATCAGCAGACTGAGCAGGAACAGGATGTGGTCGTACCCGCTGAGGATGTGCTCGATCCCCAACGTGGTGAAGCTTCCCAAACGCGCGACGTCTCGCGTCCATCCGGACCCCAGGGTGAGCACGGGGTTCTGCGGAGTGAAGACGAAGGTCTGAACGCGGCCCGCCCGGACGATGGTGGCCAGACAACTCGCCGCCGAGATGCCCGGAGGGAAGAGGTCGTAGCGGATCGACAGCGCCTGCAGCGGCCGCGGCCAGGCGTAGGTCAGTTCGAAGGTGCTGTGCGTGGCCGAGAGCGTTCCATCATCCGGCGGCCTCACGCGCACCACCCGCGGTGTGCCGGCGCCCGATGCATCGGCAAAGCTGACGTGCTTCGCGAAGAATTCCGCGTCCGCCGTGCCTGCCGCGACGGTCGGGAGCGTCAAGGTCACGCGGACGGATGATTCGCGGACGACGATTTCGGCCACGGCCTGATCGGCCCAATGGGCCTCAGCGGGCGCCGCGAACCCGACGATCAGGAGCGCGGCGGCAACAAGCGTCCAGGCCGTAAGCCGCGCGATCACAGTCCCACCCCAACGACCAGCCGCGCACGTTCGTCGAACGAGGGATCCGTGGCCGCGGCAAGGCGGAACAGGTCTGTCGCTGCGGTGACGTGTCCAAGATGAGCTTCGATGGTCGCGGCGCGATAGAACAACCGGGCTTCGCGCGCGCCGCCGCGCAATGCGTCCCGCATCGCGGCCCGCGCCGCTTCCCACGATCCGGCGCTCGTCAGCGCCCACGCGTAGGTGTCAAGGGTGTCCGGGTCCCGTCGCACCCGCAGTTCCCGGCGCATCAGGGTCAGCGCTTCCACGACATCCGCAGGACGTCCGCGGGTCAGCAGCAGCTTCGCCAGCTCACGCCGGTGGCCGAACGCGCCCGAAGTGACGTCGGCGCGCAGGCGCGCTTCGGCCATCTCCCAAAATCGCCTTGCTCCGGCCGGATCTCCCCGCAGCTCATGGACGCGCGCGAGCCCGCGCAGCACGACATGGTCGTAGATGTTCGGCGACGCCGCCGTCAACGTTACCACCCGCGTGAGGTGATCCTCGGCGGCACGGTAGGCGCCCTCGCGCAGCTCCAGTTCCGCGAGATTCACCAACGCCGGCGGGTACTGCGGGAGGATGCGCAGGGCTTCGGTGTAGATGGCTTTGGCCGCATCCAGCCGCCCGCGCGAGTAGTGGAATCGTCCCAGCAGGGTCCGCATGTACGCGGAGCTGCCGGTCTCCCCGGCCTCTTCGGCCGCCAGGGCGTGGGTGAAGTCGGCGAGCGCGTCCGCATCGTGTCCCTCGGCTATATCGACCAGCGCCCGCAGCGTGTAGGCGCCCAGCGTCGGGGTGCGCGCAACCAGCGTCTCCACGGCGCGCCGCGCAGCGGCCACGTTGCCGCGCGCCAGCTCCGCGGTCGCGGTGACGGCCAGGCTGTCGACCGCCCCCGCCTCCGTTGCCAGCCGGATCGCTTCGGGGAAGTCGTGCCTGGCCTCAGCCACCCGCGCGAGGGTCAGCAGCGCCGCGGCGTTGTGGAACGGGAGGTTGAGCAGCGAGCGCCGGGCGGCCTGCTCGCCCAGCAGGTACCATCTCAGGTCGCCGGAGGAACGCGCCATCTTCAGGTACGCTTGTCCGAGCGCGGCCAGGTCCAGGCCGCCGGAAGGATTGCGGGCGATGCGATCCTGATAGAAGGCGATTTCTTGCTGCAGCGCCCCACGCACCGCCCCCTTCGCCGGCCGCTCATACCGGTACCGGTACGGGGACACCATTCGCGCGTCGGCGCTGTGCCGCGCGAGGAACCACGCTGCCAGCAGGAATCCGGCGGCGGTGCAGACCGCCAGAAGTTGTGGGGTGCGCTTCATGACATTGCCTCTCTGCTGTACCGGGTACAGAAATTCAGCGTTTTTGGTACCGGGTACCGTACTGGCCCGGATGATGTACCCGGTACGGTGTGAGCCGGCGCCCCGCCGAAACTCAGCAGGGCGCCGGCATCGCATGTCAGTTCGGGTCGGCCAGGTACGGGAACGCATCGAGCAGCGGCTTGTGGCTCGTCCCTCCGGCGTTGGGGCCGGCGTACGAGACGTTGTCGCTCTTGATCGCCCCGTTGGTGACGACCGTCAGCGTGACGTCGATCACGTCATCGGTGATCTTGCGGCCGCGGATCGGGCTGCCCTTGCTGTTCAGCGCGTTGGCGTATCCGCTGGGCCCGGACGTGTCGATGCGCATCACGTCGGGCAGGAACGCGCCGATCAGCGCCGTCGCGCGGGCATCGGAATTCCCAACCGCCATGAGCACCTTCTTGACTTCGGCCACGATGGGACCGGCAATGCCGGCGGCCGGCTGCCGGCCGGCCAGGGCCGCCGCCTCGAAGTCGGGGCCGACGCTGTTGAGCGCGTTGAGGTAGTCGTTGGTCAGCACCAGCCCTTCGTTGATCGCCGGCCGGCCCAGCCGCTCGATCTGCTTGCCGTCCACGGAGACGGTGGTCCACACGTCAAAGGTCATCCCGCTGCTGCGCCCGGCCAGCCAGGCCCGGGGAACGCGGACGGCGATCGATAGGACGTTGTAGCCCGCCGTGAAGTCATAGCCCGGGCTGCGGAATCCGACGGCGGGCCCCATCCCCGCCGCCCCGGCCCGGACCTTGAAGTACTGCTCGACGTCAAAGAAGAACGGATCCTCGCGCAGTCCGGCAAAGACGTGCAGCGTCCCGCCGCCGACCGCGATCCGGTTGATGATCGGCGCCGCGCCCAGCGGCGTGGTGCGCTGGTTCGCGGAGTCCGCTTCGCTGGTGGCCCCGTCGCGCGTCGCGGTGACCTTGATGCGCTGGGAACCGTCCTTGCTCGGCGCGCTGAACTCGAAGCGCAGCAGCACGTCCGTCCGCCCCGTCGGCGCGGCGTCGTTGCCGGCCGCCCGTGTGACGTGGACGTCGTACTGCGCGTTCGTGCTGAAGAAATACTGCTGCCGCGGCAGCGAGCGCGGGTTCACGTTCATAATCAACACGAGATCCGACTCGCTGGCCGCTGCGTTCTGATCCCTCTCGCGGAACGCGTACAGGTCGGTGAGGTTGAGCGCCCGACCCTTCAGGTCCATCTCGCCGTCGTCGTGGTCGGAGGCCACCAGCAGCTGCGCGCCCGCCGCCATCGCGAGCACGAGCCCCAGCGCCACGACCGTCAGCCACGTTCTGAGCTTGACCATCCCTGCCACCTCCTGGGGGTTTTGTCTCACCGTTCGCGCGCCGGGCGCCGGCGGATTGGATGCGGAGGGAAAAATCACCCCATCCTTCCAGGAGGGCCGTGCGAACGGTCCTACAGGAGTCCCTCCAGGCCCGTCCAAGACTCGCAGGGATGGAGCCCGACGAGCACCTGCTGGCCCGCATCGCCCGCGGCGACGAAGCGGCCTTCGAGATGTTGTACGAACGGTTCGGCACGGCGGTGTACTCGTTGGCCCTGCGCATGCTCACCGACCGCGCGGCGGCGGAAGAGATCGCGCAGGAGGTGTTCGTCGGGGTCTGGCGCGGCGCCGGCGAGTACGATCCGCGGCGCGGCAGCGGCCGCAGCTGGATCCTGGCGCAGGCCCATCACAAGAGCGTCGATGCCGTCAGGCGCCTGCGGCTGCGCGGGACGGACCCGCTGCCCGTATCGATGCCGGCGGACGCGGACAGCGAAGGAGACGCGCTGCGCGGTGTCGAGAACGCCGCAGTGCGGCAGGCCCTGACGGGCCTGTCGAAAGAGCAGCGCGAGGCGATCGTCCTGGCCTACTACGCGGGCTACACGCAGCAGGAAATCTCGGGCCGGCTGCACGTTCCGTTGGGGACGGTGAAGACGCGGATCCGGGACGGCATGCGGCGGCTGCGCGCGGTGCTGGCCCCGGCCGGGGAGACAGACGCGTGACACACGAGCACGTTCAGGACCTGCTGCCTGCCTATGCGCTTGACGCGCTGACGCCGGAAGAGGCCCGCGCGGTCGAGGCGCACCTGGCGGGTTGCCGGCAGTGCCAACGGGACCTCGCGGCATTCACCACCGTCGCGGCGACGATGGCCGACAGCGTGGTGATGACCACGCCCCCGCCGGCGCTCCGCGCGCGGGTGATGGAAGCGGTCCGCGCGGAGCGGCCCCCGGCGCGCCCGGCGGCCCAGCCGGCGCCGCTGTGGCCTCGTCAGTGGGCTGTCGGCGCGATTGCCGCCGCGGCCGGGTTCATCGTCGTCATCGGCGCGCTGGCGATCATCGCAGTCGCCCGCGTGGCGGCCCTCGACGCGCAGCTGTCTCGCCAGAACCAGCAGCTGACCGTGCTGACGTCCCGGCTTGCGCAGCAGGAACAGCTCTTTGCCGTTGTGGTGAACCCGGGGGCGAAGAAGGCCACGCTGGCGGGCGCCGTGGTCGCCGACGTCCAGTTCGTGTATGATCCCGCGGTCCGGCAGGGTGCCCTGATCGTGCGGAACCTCGCCGACCCGCAGCAGGGCTTCGTCTACCAGTTGTGGCTGGTGGGCGCCTCGGGACCGCCGTTGAGCGCGGGGGTGTTCCGGCCGGCGGCCGGCCGGTCGCTGGTGCTGCCGGTGACCGCGGACTTCAGCCGCGTCAAAGCCATCGCGATCTCCGTCGAGCGGGGACCCGACGGCGCCCCGCAACCCACCGCCGTGCCCATCCTCAGCGCGACGCTGTAGCGCTCGTGGCGCCCCGGATCTGCGTTGTCGGGAGCTCCAACATCGATCTGATCTCCAAAGTCCCGCGGCTCCCCAAACTCGGCGAGACGCTTGTGGGCGACTCGTTTCATCTCGGCTACGGCGGCAAGGGGGCCAACCAGGCTGTGATGGCGGCCAAACTCGGGGCCCACGTCACCATGGTGACGAAGGTCGGCCGCGACGTGTTCGGGGAGGGGACGCTGACCAACTACAGGCAGCAGGGCATTGATACGACCCATGTCCTGTTCGACGACACGCGCTTCTCCGGTGTGGCGCCGATCTTCGTCGACGATGACGGCCGCAACGTGATCGTCATCGTGCCGGGGGCCAATCTGGGGTTGTCGCCGGAGGATGCGCGTCGCGCACGCGAACCGATCGGCGCCGCGGCGGTGCTGATCTGCCAGCTGGAGGTGCCGGTGGAGACGACGCTGGAGGCGTTCCGCATCGGGAAGGCCGCCGGTGTGCTGACGATCCTCAACCCGGCTCCGGCCGCGCCGCTGCCCGACGAACTGCTGGCGCTGACGGATTACTGCATACCCAATGAAACCGAAACGGAATTGCTGACAGGGCTGCCTGTCGTCAGCATCGACGACGCGCGTGCAGCGGCTGCCACGTTGCTCGCCCGCGGGCCGCGCACGGTCATCGTTACGCTCGGTGATCGTGGTGCTCTGGTGGTGGATCACCTTTCTGATGCGCATCATCCAGCCGTGACCGTGTCCGCCGTCGATTCCACGGGTGCCGGGGACGCGTTTGTGGGGAGTCTGGCGGTATTTCTCGCTGAGGGGTTGCCGCTGCACCGGGCGATTGCGCAGGCCAACGCGGTGGCCGCGCTCTCGGTCACCAAAGTCGGGACGCAGGTATCGTTCCCGTCGCGCTCCGACGCCGACGCGTTCCTGCGCGAACACGATCTACTCTAGGGCCCCTTGACCTCGACCTGCTCCGCCAGCGGTTGCGGCGGGGGCGTGCGTAGCCGCAACGCTCCCCGGCGCAGCCGTCCGCTCAGCCCCACGAGGACCAGGGCCGCGATCGCCGCGAGGTTCGGCAGGAACTGCACGAGGCTGGGCGGGATGGCGGTCACCGTCTGCAGCCGCACCGCGACCGCGTCGGCGATGCCGAAGAAAAGTCCGGCGAACAACACGAAGATGGGATGGTTCAGCCCAAACAGCGCCGCCGTGACGCCGAGCCATCCCCGGCCGTTGCTCATGTCGCGGGTGAACAGGGTGAGGTGACCCACCGACAGGAACGCGCCGCCGACGGCGGCGAGGCAGCCGCTGATCACCAGCACGAACAATTTTACGGCGGGCACGCTGATGCCTACGGTTTCCGCCGCCGACTGATTTTCCCCCACCGCGCGGATGTGGCGGCCGAACTTCGTGCGGAACAAGACCACGTATGCGCCGGCGGCGGCCGCCCACGACAGGTAGACGATGACGTTGTGGCCGCTGAGCAGCGTCCCCAAAATGGGGATACGGTCCAGTCCCGGGATCGCAATGTCGGGCAGCTGCCGGATGCTGGGATCCGACCACGATCCGAAGGCGCCGAAGAACGTCCGCAGAAAATAGACCGTCATCTCGGCGATGAAGAGGTTGATGGCCAGGGCCAGGATGACCAGGTCCACGCGGTACCGCAAGTAGAGGAAGGCGAAGATGACCCCGATCAACCCGCCGGCCGCCGCGGCGGCGAGGACCCCCAGGTACGTGCTGCCGGTCCAGAAGGCCGCGATGATGGCGGTGAACGCGCCGAACAGCATCATGCCTTCCAACGCAAAATTCAGCACGCCGGCGCGGTTGCACAATGCGCCCCCGATCGCGGCCAGGGCGATCGGCGTGGCGAGCCGGATCCCGCTGCGCAGGACCGCGAGGGTGAGGATGTCGCCGATCACGCCGGCTCTTTCCGCGCGGCCGCGCGGCCCCTGGTGAGGCGGGCGACCCACGCCAGCAGGTCGGTGTACAGGGACCGCGCGGAGACGAACAGGATGATCAGCGCGAGGATCCCGCCGCCCAGTTCGCGCGGAATGTTGGTGGTGATCTGCAGCCCGATCTGCGCGCCCAGGCGGATCCCGGCGAACAGCACGGCGACCAGCAGCACGCCGACGGGATGGACCTGCCCGAGGATCGCTACCAGCACACCGTCGAATCCCAAGCCGACCGAAAATCCCTGCAGCACCTGGTGGTGCACGCCGAGGACCTCGATCGCGCCGGCGACTCCGGCCAGCGCACCGCTGACCAGCATGCCCCGGATCGCGGCACGACCGCTGCGGATGCCGCCGAAGCGCGCGAACCCCGGCGCCTGACCGGCCATCCGCTGCTCATACCCGGCGACCGACCGCCACAGGTAGATCCACACCAGGACCACTGCCCCGATCGCCAGCAGAAAGCCCACGCCCCAGTGCGAGCCGGGGAGAAACTCGGCCAGCTGTGCGGTGGCGTCGATCGTCGGGGTCACCGCCGTCGATCCCCGCGTCGCGCGCATCGGGAAGTTCACCAGGTACGTCCCGAAGAGGACCGCGATGCTGTTGAAAATGATGGTCGTGATGATCTCGTTGACGTTCAGCCGGATCTTCAGGATCGCCGGGAGGTACGCGTACGCGGCCCCGGCGGCCATGGCCAGCAGCAGGATCAGCGCAGGGTGGATCACGACCGGGAGGTGGATCGCGTACCCCAGGAACGCCGCGACCATCGCGCCCAGGACGAACTGGCCCTCCTGGCCGATGCTGAACATCCCGGAGCGGAACGCGACCACGGCCGACAGGCCCGTGAAGATCAGCGGGGTGGCGCGTTCCAGGGTGGTGAACAGTCCGCAGCGGGTCAGCGCGGCGCAGCCGAACCCCGCGTGGAAGAGTTCACGATACGCGACCAGCGGGGAGGTCTTCGCCAGCAGGACGAACACGCTGGCCAGCGCCAGGCCGGACAGGATGGCCAGCACCGGGATCAGGACGGCATCGAGGATCTGCGCCCGCCGGCGCGGCGTCATGAGGCGGCGTCCAGCGTGCCGCCGGCCATCAGCACGCCCAGTTCCTCTTCCGTCGCCTGCGCCGCGTCGAGCCCGCCGACGATGCGGCCGCGGAAGAGGACCAGGATGCGGTCGGCCAGCGCGAGGATCTCATCGAGCTCGACCGAGACCAGCAGCACCGCGACGCCGCGGTCGCGGGCGTCGATGAGCGTCTGGTGGACAAACTCGATGCTGCCGACGTCGAGGCCGCGCGTAGGCTGGTTGGCGATGATGCATCTCGGGTCGCCGGACAGTTCCCGGCCCAGGACGACTTTCTGCAGGTTGCCCCCGGACAGGGTGGCGATGTCCTCGCCCGGGCGCGCCGCGGCGACCGAAAACGCGGTGATCACCCACTCCGCCAGCTGCGCGATCTTCTCTCGGATCAGCAACCCCCAGCGGGCGAACTGCGGCTCGCGATAGCGGGAGACCACGACGTTTTCATCCAGCGTGGTCTGCAGGTTCAAGCCTGTCGTCAGGCGGTCTTCGGGAATGTGCGCCATGCCCAGGGCGCGGCGGTCCCAGACCGCCAGGTCGGTGATCGGACGTCCCAGCAGCCGGATCGCGCCGCCGTCCACCGGCCGCAGTCCGGCGATCGCCTCGACCAGTTCGCTCTGGCCGTTGCCGCTGACGCCGGCGATGCCGACGATCTCGCCGCTGCGCACCGTGAGGGAGAGATCGGCGACGGCGGCGACACCGCCCTGACGCCCGACGACCAGATGATCGACCTGCAGCACGGGTTCGCCCGGCTGCGCGGGCGGTTTGCTGACCCGAAAGAGGACCTCGCGGCCCACCATCATCCGGGCCAGCTCGCGGATGTTGGTGTCCACCACGCGTTTCGTGCCGACCATCCGTCCGCGGCGCATCACACTCACGCGGTGGGCCACGTCGATGACCTCGAGCAGTTTGTGGGTGATGAAGATGACGGTCCGGCCGCGCGCCGCCAGTGCGCGGATGACCGCGAACAGCTCATGCGCTTCCTGCGGCGTCAGCACCGCGGTCGGCTCGTCGAGGATGAGGATGTTCGCGTCGCGCTGGAGCGTTTTGAGGATCTCCACCCGCTGCTGCAGGCTGACCGGCAGGTCGGCCACCCGGGCATCGGGGTCCAGCGGCAGCCCGAACTCATCGGCCAGGGCGCGCACCCGCGCGGTCTCCTCGCGAAAGCGCACAAACCCATAGCGGGCCGGCTCCGTCCCCAGCAGGACGTTTTGCGCGACCGTGAACGACGGCACCAACTTGAAGTGCTGGTGCACCATGCCGATCCCCAGCCGGATGGCCTCGTCGGGATGCGTGATGCGGACCAGACCGCCGTGGACGCGTACGGTGCCCTCATCGGCCGGCAGCAGGCCGAAGAGGATGTTCATCAGCGTCGTCTTGCCGGCGCCATTTTCACCGACCAGCGCGTGGACTTCACCTCTGGCCACAGCGAAGTCCACGTGATCGTTGGCGAGGACGTCAGAAGAGGGGAAGTACTTGGTGATCGAGGTCAATTCGACCGCGAGGGGCGGAGTCGACTGCTCCGCCCCTGCGCGGCCGTCGATCGCAGACGACACTACTTGCCTTTCACTTTGTCGCACACCGCTGTTGGATTGAGCGCGTCGCAGACCTGGAAGCTGCCGTCGAGGATCTTCTTGCGGTACTCCTCGACCTTGGCCTTCACGGACGGGAGCGTATCGACCATGTCCTTGGGCCCGTTCTTCTCAAACGTCGTCGAACCCTCATCCCACGACAGGCCCGTTGCGCCGTCCTTCATCCCGATGATGCTGAAGCCGCCCTTGAAATTCCCTTCCTTGGTATTCTTCACCAGCAGGAACGTGCTGATGTCGACCCGCTTCATCATCGACACGATGATGCTGCCGGGCGCGATGTCGTCCTGGTTGCTGTCGACGCCGATCGCAAACTTCCCCTTCTCCTTCGCGGCCGACAGCACGCCCTCACCGGAGCGGCCCGCGACCTGGAAGATGATGTCGGCCCCCTGGTCATACTGGTTGAGCGCGGCCTCCTTGCCCAACGTCGGGTTTGCAAAGTCGAAGTTCAGGTAGCTCACCAACACCTTGCAGCCGGGACAGACTTCCAGCACGCCTTGTTTGTAGGCCCAGTAGAACTGGTTCAGCCCTGGGGAATCGCCGCCGACGACCGCGCCGACCGTTTTCGTCTTGGTCAGCATCCCGGCGATCAGGCCGACCAGGAAGCTGCCCTCGTGCACGTTGATCTGGAAGGCCGCGATGTTGTCGGGCAGTTTCTCCACGAAGATATCCGACGGAACGCCGAACTTCTGGTTGGGAAACTCCTTGGACAGTTTCTGGATCACTTCCGGTTCCGGCGCCAGCGCCAGGAGCAGGTTCGGGTTCTGGCTCAGCGCGCTGCGGATCGCCTGCTCCTGCTCCGAGACGCCGCGGGCTTCGATGATCGTGCCCTTGACCTGCAGCTCCGACTGCGCGCGTTCGGCGCCCCGGGCCGAGGCGTCGATGAATGACCGGTCGCCCCGCGGGTTGGGCAGCACGAGGGCGAACGAAAACTCGCTCGTGGGCTGCGCCGCCTGGCGCTGGCAGCCCACCGCGGCGAGGGCCACAATGACGAGTCCAGCACACACCGCCACACGCGATTTCATCAGTATCCTCCTGACCGACGAGTGAGATAGGCCTGCCCTCCTGCGCTCGGCTATGTCACCCCCTTCGACTCGCTACGCTCACTCAGGGCCTGCGGTCCCCTTTGGACTCGCTGCCCAGAATGTCCAACAGTCGGGTGCGGTACTTCGTCTCGCGGCCTGGCAGTTCTGGATCGGTGCGCGCGCCTTCGTTCAGGAAGTGCGCCAGCCCGCGCCCGGCGGCGATCCCCCGCGCGGTGTGCATGTCCAGCGCGTAGTCGGGGATCTCCGGGCGCAGGTCCCCGCGCTCGACGGCCAGCCGCAGCCAGTTGTACATCTCATCGGTGCTGCGGTCCTTCGGGCGGGACGCCAGGTAGCGCACCGCGTGGACGGCAAACAGATCCCGATCGCCGGTCCCGCGGTCGAAGCGCTTCGCCAGCTGGGCCAGCGCACGTACGAGCAGCGGCGCCATCGGATCTCCGAAGCCGACGTCTTCCACCGAGATCACCGACAGCCGATCCCACAGTTTGCGTTCCATCTCCGGGCTGGTGGTGACCATCTCGTACGCCAGCAGCGCCGCGTTGTCCACATGGCCGCGGCGGATCTCTTTCTGCAGCGCGGAGATGACCTCATCGGCGGCGAGCCCGTGCCGCGTCGTCACCTGCGTCCACGGATCGGCCGGTTCCGTCATTGGGCCGCCGCGTTCCCTCGTTCCCGGGTTCTCTTGTTCCCGGTCCGGGCGTCGGCCTCCGCCAGAGCGCTCATCGCCCGCAGGGCGATCCGGATCGCCTGATCCTCTCCGCGCCGGTAGGCCTCTTCGCCCCAGGCCGGCTTGACCTCCGTCGGCGTGCCATCCGACGCGAAGATCGCCCCGGTGCGCCAGCCGCGAAATTGCCCGATGATGAACAACGTGTCGGCTTCCATCTCGACGGCGATGACGTGCGCCCGGATCAGCAGGTCCCGGTCCCGGTACTCCCGCGGCGCGTAGAACGCGTCGCCGCTGGCGCTGACGCCGACGCGCACCGGCGTGCCGAGGTCGGACGCCGCGTCGACCAGGCTGCGGGTCACCTCGAAGCTCGGGACGGCGGGAAACACCGGCGGGAGGTAGGCATTGCCGGTGCCGCCGAATCGCACCGACCCGGTGGAGACGATCACGTCGCCGGCGCTCATCCCTTCCTGCAGCACGCCGCAGGATCCGACGCGGATGAACGTGTCTGCGCCGAGGTGGGCGAGCTCCTCGACGGCGATGGCCACGGTCGGACCCCCCATGCCGGTGGCGCAGACCGTCATGAAGACGCCCTCGTAGGTGCCCGAGAAGACCAGGTAGCCGCGGGAGTCGGTGACCAATCGGGAGTCGGCAAACTGCGAGGCGATCTTCCGCGCCCGGGCATGATCGCCGGGCGTGAAAACATACCGAGAGATGTCGCCCGGCTCACAGCGGATGTGAAATTCCACGCCTCGCCCCAGGGAGTTGTCGGGTCTTCATTCGAAACGGGTCTTCCCAGTCCTGCCCAACTGTCGACGCCTTCAACTGACGGCGTTGCGCAGGAGCGTCCAGAAGCGGTCGACGTCGACCTGCAGGACGAGATTGACATGCGGTTCCTTCCCGGTCAGCCCGAACCAGTCCACGGTCGTCTGGCCGCGGGTGTGGCTGCCGGCGAGCTCGACGGCCACGGCACGTTTCTCCGATTTGGTGACCAGGTCGGGTTCGATCGCGATGGCGACGGCCAGCGGATCGGGCGCAAACAGGCCCGGCCGGCCCAGCTTGGTCAACACGAACGCCAGCATCTGTTCGGTGATCCGCCGCATGAATCGGGCCCGCGGCGTGTCGCCGGCCATGAGGGTTTCCACCTGTTGCGGGCTGAGCATGTGCTCCATCGTCGTTTCCCACGAGACCAGCGTGAGGTCCGGCCAGGCGTCGAAGACGATCGCGGCCGCTTCGGGGTCGCAGTGCACGTTGAACTCCGTCGACGGATAGGGCATGTTACCGGTCGCCCTGATCGCCCCGCCCATGACCACCAAGCCTTTGAACTTCGCCGGCAGGCTCGGATCCAGGCGTGTGGCCAGCGCGACATTGGTGAGCGGACCGATGCAGGCCAGGGTGAGGTCTCCCGGCGCGGCAGAGGCGAGGCGGATCAGGGCGAGCGCGGCGTGCTCGGATTCCACCTTCCGCGGCGATCGTGGAAAGCCGCTGTTGCCCAACCCATCCGCGCCGTGGATTTCCGAGGCATGGACGCGGGTGCCGAGCAGCGCGCGGTCACAGCCGGCGAAGACCTGCGTCTGCCGCGGGGAGACGTCCAGAGCGTCGAGGATCGTGCAGGCGTTGGCCGTGGTCTGTTCGACGTCGACGTTCCCGGCGACAGTCGTGATCGCTTCAACCCGGGCCCGCGGGTGCGCGACCGCCAGCATGATCGCGTGCGCATCGTCCACGCCGGGATCGGTGTCGATGACCAGGCGAACCATGACGACGATTCACTTAGGCGCCGGGAGAGGGGCATCCTCGGTGGTCCGGCAGGCTGCCCCGGCGCAGCGCCGCAGCGCGGCGAGCCGTGCGGCGATCTCGGCGACGAATTGAAGGTCCGCGGTCGCGATCACGTTCTGGAGTTCGAACGGATCCCGGCGCAGGTCGTATAGTTCGCGGTCGCCGGTTGCGTACTCGATATAGATGAAGTCCCGCGTGCGGATCCCGGCCAAGGTGGGCACGGTCCTGGCGAACCCTCGACGGATGGGCGCTTGCTTCGGCGAGGCCTCATTGGCGGTCTCGGCTTCCTCCGCCCCCTCTTGCTCCCAGTGCTCGATGAGCACGGACTGCCGCCATCGCTCGAGGGGAGGCGGCGTGGGGCCCCACAGCGGTGCGAGGGAACGGCCGTCGACGAAGTTCGGCGCCGCCGCGCCGGCGAGGTCGGCCCAGGTGGGCCCGAGGTCGATGTTCAGCGCGAGCTGCGGGACGGTCCGGCCGGCCGGGACGCCGGGTCCGATGACGATCAGGGGGACGCGGATATCCTCTTCGTATGCGGTGTTCTTCCCGAGGAACAGCCGGTGGTTCCCGAAGTGGAAGCCGTTGTCTGAGCTGAAGAACACGTAGGTCCGGTCCAGTTGCCCGCTGGCCCGCAGGGCATCGACGATCGTCGCGACGAGATCATCGACGGCCATCAGCGACCGCAGTCGGCGCCGATAGACGAAGTCGATCGCCGCCACCTGCCGCGAGGTCAGCGGCTCCAGCCGGCGCAGCCACGACGGTTTGTCGCCGGTGTCCGCCTCGTTGAACGACGGGCTGCGCGGCGCCGCCGCCGGGACGGGCGCCTGTGCGTAGCGCGGGGCGGGGATCGCCGGCATGTGGGGCGCATAGGTGGCGAGGTGGATGAAGAACGGCTTCCCACCTTGCTGGATGAACTCCGCCGCTTTCTTGGCCAGCACGTCGGTCAGATAGTCCTCCGCGCGGCGGCCGTAGACCACGATGCGTCCGTTCTCATTCATG
>JBIOXT010000080.1:0-5508 GCA_044869795.1 bacterium
TAACTAAACGCGATCCGGTAAGTACCGGCCGAGAATGCGAGCGGAGAGCCCGCCGCAGCCTTCTGGAGATGCATGCTGCGGGGGTCGATCGAGATGGACCGCCCCCGACCAGACCCAATAGCCACAACCATGGTCGGCCGGCCCAAGGCGCAGCCCGTGATCGGTTCCCATCTCGATCCAGCCTGCCGCTCAAGGGTGACGATGGAGCACTCCGTCTTGAAGTCGTCGCTGTAGATCGTGCGGTCCAATCCGTTGGCGACCGTCACGACGATGCTCTCGCCAACACGAAACTCCCCCTTGGAGAGGCGGACGAGAACCTTTCCCCGCTCAACGGAAACAGGCTCCCCAAGGTCCGGCGGAGCGGGCTGGGCCGTAGGCGGGGGGACGGTGATGATCTGACCGCCCACCTCGGCCGGCCGCTCCGGCTTGGGCAACCCTGTCTGGTTCGTCGAGATCAGCACGGTGCGGTCGGCCGCCCGCCAGCGCACGCGGGCACCGAAGGCCTCCCCGACGAACCGCAGCGGAACCAGCACGCGGCCGCGGACCACCTGCGCCGGAACATCCAGTGGGAGGGAGCGGCCGTTCACCGATGCCGTCCGCTCACCGACCCGCAGAGAGACGTATGTCCCCGAGCGGACGATGACGACGGTGCGCGTGATGCTCTTCCAGCGGACGAGCGCGCCGAGCTGCTCGAAGATGCCGCGCAGCGGAACCAGAACACGGCCGCCGACGATAGCCGGGGGCGCGTCGGGCGACAAGACATGCCCGTTGACCACAATGTGAATGGGTCCGCCGGCCGGGACGGTGACGGCGGCGGTGAAGATGAGACCGACTGCTGCCAGAACCGCGAAAAGGCTCTTATCCACACCTCGGGAGTTCAATCGTGATCGGGGCATTGAAGTCATAGAAATCGATTGTGACCGTGACCTTTTCATCCTTGTCGAGGACCTCGCTGCGCCGCGGCAACCCGCCGTCGGCGAGGACGTACAGGCGGACGTTTGTCGGTTGCGCCGTTGCCGTCTTACTATACGCGAACTGGTAGGCAACCGTTCGCGCGCCCGCAATCACCACAACTCCCAATTTCGAGACGGCCACCTCGCCTTTGGCCTCCCGCGGGTTGATGGGCAATCCGCCGACGTTCCGTTTGCCCGACGTCCCCTGGCATTGCCACGCGGCATTCCCCAGCCTGGTCCGGGTGTCTTTCCCCACAGTCACGAACTCCATCCCGCCCTGCCCCAGGTCGACGACGGTACGGCTGCGGTCCGGATTCACGACCTCGGTGACGGCCCCCGCCCCCGGCACGCCCACGCCGGTAAACTTCATCCGGTAGGTGCGCAACGCTTCAAGCCGCTGGTAGGCGGCCATCACCTCCCGCCATGCCGCCGCATCACCGTTCACGGTCACCTGAGCCGAGGCCGGCGCGGCAAGGACCACGACCAGGATGAGCAGGAGAACGATCCGCATCGACTCCGGCAGTCCTAACCCGCTCCGCTTTGCCTGGCCAAGAACACGAACAGGACGATGAGTACCAGGATGATCCACACCGGCATCGCGCTCACGCTCCTCTCTTGAAAACAACACGTTTGCTTTCCGCCGGCCACGCCGGGAACCCTCTACGGGCTGATCCAGAACGGCTGCGACCATGCTTCCCCCGCGTCGGTGACGGCCTCGATTCGGACGAACGCCTCGTCGCCGACAACAGGATAGCGCGCCGCATCGGACATTGTCTCATGACGCACCGCATCGAATCCATCGACGAACCGCAGCCGTCCGGCGTGAGCCAACCTCACGCCGATCGCCCCGTCCTCCACCGCGAAATCGGCGGCCGGTCCCGTGCTCGCGTAGAAGGCCCCGCCCCGCAGCGCGGACCGCAAGGTCCGCGAGGAAATGTCGGGCGCCTTGACCATGACCCAGCCCCGATTGAAGTGCTTGGTGCTGTGGCAGTCATCCACGGCCACCCCCCAGATGGGCGCTGCCGGTCCGTGCGCCCGCAGTGCCGATGTCCACCGGGCGATGTCTTTCGCGGTGCTGGAGTGGGGATTCCGGATTTCCATCAGATGATACCCGTGCAGCGCGCAGACCTCGGCCTCTTTCCATTCCCCGGTCCAGAGGTTGCCGGGCCACGACGGGTGACAGAGGGAGACGAGGCCTTCCGTCGCCCGCGTCGCGTCGATGCGCTCCTGCGCCGTACCTGATCGCAGCGGCGCATCGACAAACAACCGCGCCATATGGGCGCCGAGGACCGGGAGCCCGAATCCCACTTCGTCTTCCACTCCCGGAACCGCCAGGAAGTCCGGACCGTCGAGCAGGTCGCAGCGCGTGACCTTGTTGTGATCGGTGATACAGACGAAGCTGTAGCCGGCGTCCCGGTACATCTCCAGCAACTCCCGCGGCGCGATGCGTCCGTCCGATTCTGTGGTATGACAATGAAGCTGCGCCTTCCGGAATACCCCTGGGACGTCGTACGGATTCAGGATTCGCATCGTCTTCTGGTATGATTCCGTGTGTGATGGAAATTTCCATTCGGGCCTTCGCGTCGTATCGAGAGGCGATCGGGACTCCGAAGCTCGTCCTCGACGTTCCGGACGGGACGACGCCGGCGACGGTGTGGCATGACCTGGCCGGGCGCTTCCCCAGGCTCCGGCACCTGCCCCAGCCGTTCGCCTTCGCCATCAATAACGAATACGTTGATGCGGGCACCCGGCTGCGGGAGCGCGACGAACTGGTGCTCCTTCCGCCGGTGAGTGGAGGCGCGCACACGGCGCTGACCGCCGACCCGATCGACGTTGCGGCGCTGCTGCGCCGCGTCCGGCATTCCGACGCCGGTGCAGCCGTCCTATTTCTTGGGACGGTGCGGGATCACAACTATGGCCGGTCGGTTCAGTTCCTGGAGTACGAGGCCTACCAGACGCTGGCCCTCCGCGAAATGGAACGCGTGGCGGCGGAAGCGGAGCGCCGCTGGCCACTGCTCGGCGTGGCCTTGGAACACCGGACCGGACACTTGCAGGTCGGAGAGATCAGCGTGGCGATCGCCGTCGCCGCCGCCCACCGCCCCGAGGCGTTTGAGGCCGCGCGCTATGCGATCGATGAGCTGAAGCAGACCGTCCCGATCTGGAAGAAAGAAGTCTGGGACGGCGGCGAGGAATGGGTAACGGGAACACCGGCTGGATCCCGTCAGCCGGCCGACCGGGAGACATAGTCGTCATTTCCACCGCCAGAGGAAGTCGATCCCGAAGAGGGCTTCTGTTCCGTTCGCGCCTGGTTTGTTGTTTTGATTGCGCACGGACGCGATTTCGCCCCAATAGCGGATAGTCCGGTTGACGTCGTGCATCTCGTACTGCGCTCCAATCGCGATCCGATCTTCGACGATCCCAGAGAGGAAGGCATTCTTGAACTTCTTATTCGGTCCGGGGGGCATCGGGATCCCAATGCGGCCTTCACCGTGCCGCGTCCGCGCCAGCCATCCAGAGATCGTGGCCGTCGGCGAAAGGATGTGCCGCAGCTCGAACACCAGGTCGTCGGCATCGTCACCAAGCCAGTAGCCGAGGAACCGGCCGCTGGGCAGGATGTAATTGAACGGCGGGAACTTGTTGTCGGTGTACGTGTAGTTGTTGACCGCTGAGTACTCCACGCGCAAACTCGTGCGGCCGTTGTGAAAAGGATCGGCCCAGGTCAGTAGTACGAGTCCGCCGATGCGGTGGGGGGACGTGCCGTCCGACGAGTAGTCGTCGACGAGGAGTTGGCCGGCCAGCGTGAGTCCGGAGCGGAGCAGCCAGTCGAAGTCGACGGCATCGACGAATTGCACGGCCTGCCGGAAGAACCGCAGCTGCAAACGGGTCGGATCCAACGCCTCCGTCAGCACGACGGGCAGCGGATTGACCAGGGCGTACAGCAGCCCGCGTCCCCCCAGTGCCAGGATCGACTCGCTGAAGCCGATGCGGAAGCTGTTGGTGGCCTGCCAATCGAGCCGCGTGCCGACGAAGTATACCGTCCGCGGACCCACGGCCAGCGGTGAGGCGAACTTGGTGAACCGGAATCGTCCGGAGTCGACGACGAGACGGATCATGTCGATCCCACCGGCCCACTCGCTCAGCAGCAGGCTCGTGCGGGGGCTGGGACTCCATTGCTGGATCTCACGGCCGATTTGCAGATAGACGTCTCCGAACTTGGCGATCCCGTAGGCGCGGGTGAGTTGCCCGCCGGACGGCGTGATGCCGCCCTCGGCCCAGACGACCCCCAGCGACCCGCCCGCGCCCGCACCGACGCCGATGAAGGAACCAGGGGCGAGCCCGGGATACGCAGTCAGCGAGGTCCTCGTCGGGGCGACCCGGGCCGTCACCTGCGGCCGCGCGGCCTGGGTCTCGGGCAGGAACTCATCGCGCAAAGCGGTCAGCACGTCTCGTGCGCCGGCCGGCAGCGTCCGTCCGACCGCGGCCTGGTCGGCCGTTCTGACGAGTGCCGCGATCTCGCCCTTCGTCAGGGGCAGGTTCGACAGACTGCGGAACGGCACCAGACCCATCACCGCCAGTTGCCGCAGGGCCGCGTAGGCCCAGTGCGACGGCGGCACCGTCTCCAGCGGATGCGCACCCGCCGGGAGAGCGCCCATGCCGATCAGCGCAATTGCAATAACGGCCACGATGATCCGAGTCACGAGCCGAACCATTCGCCGCGATGCCCCAACAACCTACAATCGGCGCCAGAAGGATTGCGAATTTCGAAATGGGAATTGCGGATTGAAGTTCGAAATTGTCAATTCGAAATCCGTCATGAATAGAGGGCCAGATTTCGTCGGGTTGGGCGCGCAGCGATCCGGAACGTCGTGGATCTACGCCTGCCTCTACGAGCATCCGCAGATCTGTGCGCCGACAAAGGAAATCCACTTCTTCAGCCGCGAGCGCAACTGGCGCCGCGGCCGGGACTGGTACGAGCGGCACTTTGCGGACTGCGGGCCGGACGCAGTGGTCGGGGAATTCTCGACATCGTACCTCGCGTCACCGCCGGCGGCGGAACGGATCCACACCATGTATCCAGCGGCGAAACTCATCGCATCGCTGCGGCACCCGGTGGAACGGCTGATCTCCAGCTATCTCAACGACCTCGCGGCCGGGGCCGTGTCCACGAAGACTCCGCTCCACGAGGCCCTCCGTGAGCGCCCCGCCTATGTCGAGCAGGGACGATACGCGTCCCAGCTGGAGCGCTACCTGCCGTACTTTCCTCGATCGCAACTGCTCGTCATGATCTATGAGGATGCCCTGCGCGATCCCACAGGCTTCATCCGGCGGATCTTTGACTTCCTTGGCGTCGATGCCGGCTTTCAGCCCAGCATGCTGGCAAGCCGTGTCGGCGTCGGCCACGTGCCGCGGAGCGTGGCTGTAGAACGCGCGCTGACACGCGGTGGATGGCTGATGCGCGGGCGGCTGACCCGGGGTCTCTGGTGGGCCGCGAAGCGCGCCAGCGTGGGGCGGGCCCTACGGCGGGTCAACACCGCGCAGCAGCCTCGGCCGACGC
>JBIOXT010000081.1:0-13428 GCA_044869795.1 bacterium
GGTCTGGCCACGTCGCAGACAACCGCCCCCGGCCGCAGCGCTTCCGGTTCGATGAGCGCGTCGGTGGCCGACGACACGGTCAGCACGAGATCGGCCTCCCTCACGCTGCTCACCGGGTCCGTCGAGACATCGATCGGCGCCCGGCTGCCCGGCCGCAGCCGTTCTGCCAGGGCCTGCAGCGTGGCGGGCGTGCGCGCGACCAAGATCAAGCGACCGATCGAGCGGCTGAGGATTTCGCTGCAGACGGCGCCGACGGCGCCGGTGGCCCCGACCACCGCCGCCGTCGCCGCCGGCAGGTCGATCGCCATCCGCCTGGCCGCCAGGAGCGTGCCCTCGACCGCGGTGGCGGCGGTGTAGCTGTTGCCGGTGGTCACGGCGATGCCCAGGTTCCGCGCCACGGTGATCCCGCGGTCACCGACGATCTTGGTGAACGCGCCCAGCCCGAAGATCCTCGCGCCCTGCGCTTCGGCGAGCCGGCCGGCCTCGGTCAGCCGGCGATACACGAAGGGAAGCGGAGATTCCGTCAGCATCCGCGGCGTCAGCGCCACAGCGACGAACCATCCTTCCGCGCGCGCGCCCGTCGGCGACTCGATCCCGGTGATGTGCGAGACCACCTGCGGGGGGATCCAGCGGCCGGCCGACTCGACCCAGCGCTCGGGGACACGGCGGGCGATCGGATACTTCCGGGCGACGTCCGTGACCTTGAGGGGATGAAGGAGAAACGCGAACCGGCCGGTCATCGCGCGGCTGCCTGCGGGGGGACCCCGGCCGGCCGCGCATCAGGGTTGAGCTCCTCAATCCGCGGCTCAAACCCCGCCCGCAGCAGGGTATCGAGGTACTCCTGTGGAGCGATGTCCTCCGGCCGCCTGCCGGTCACGGCGACGACGATGCCCTGCAGCACGTTGGTGGCGAACGACCGGCCGCCCATGTCCGGCCCGTCGGTGATCAGCAGCCAGACGCCCCGCCTGCGCAGTTCTTCGATGTCCACGGTCGTAATCGTCTGCGTGAAGATGATCTTGCCGCGCAGATCGTCGGGCATGAACCGGCGGATCAGGTGGAAGTCGCCGGCCACCACCTCCGCCCACGCGTAGTAGGCTCCGTGCTTTGGCGTGATCTGGTCCTGCTTCTCCCCCGTCGGATACAGGAAGCGGATCGGGATCTGGGTCAGCACCGGCAGCAGGAGGGCGGCGAGGATCTTCACGGACACCAGCGAGCGGAGTGGAATGGGAAGGCCGAGGGCGAAGATGAAGTCGCCGAACGTGACGTCGGCGCCCGCCTCCGTAAACGCCTCCGCCTGGCCGTACCGATCAACCGAGGAGACGAGCAAGACCTTGCGGCCGCGGAACGAGATCCCTTTCTTGTTGGGCAGGTAGTCGGTGATCAGCCACCGCTCCCACGACGCCTTCACGCCGCCGCCGTCGACGATCGGCGTCTTCCTGACGTCGCTGATCATCCGCGCGGTCTCGCGGATCAAGTACCGGCGCGTCCCGGCCCGCAGGTAGAGGTCTGTGCCGCCCACCCCCAGGGCGTCCACCTGACCATCGAGCTCCCGCAGCAGCTGGGTCGCGCGCACCACGTCGCCGTTGGTCCCGATCCGCTCGATGGTGATCGGCTGGCCCAGGATCACCGTCTCGTAGCGATGGTCGCGCTTACTGGAGCCCAGACTGACCGAAACGACGCGCTTCATACGGCGTCCTTGCCGCCCTGCACGCGCAGCGCGTCCAGGGGCGGCACGCCCTGAGCGGAGTCGAGGGGTTGATTGCGCTGATAGATGATGCGCAGCCCCTCCAGGGTCAACAGCGGGTCACGGTAATCGACACACCGGCACTCGCCGGCGATCAGCTCCGCCCAGCCGCCGGTGGCGACGACGGCGGCAGGGCTGTCGAGTTCCCGGCGCATCCGGCCGACAATCTCCTCGACCTGACCGACCACGCCGTAGAGGATCCCCGACTGCAGGGCGGTCGCGGTAGAGCGGGCAATCACCGACGGCGGCCGGGTGAGCTCGACCCGCCGGAGCTGGGCCAGATCGGCCAGGGCATCCATCGAGATGCCGACCCCCGGGGCAATCGCCCCGCCCAGGAAATCACCGTCCGCGGAGACGACGGTAAACGTCGTGGCGGTGCCGAAGTCGACAACGATCGCCGGTCCGCCGTACTTCTCGAACACGGCCACCGCGTTACAGATCCGGTCTGCGCCGACTTCCTTGGGATTCTCGTACCGGATGCGGATCCCGGTCTTGATTCCGGGGCCGACCACAAGCGGCGCGACGCCGAAGTACCGGCGGGCGAGGTGCTCGAACACCTCGGTCAGCGGCGGTACCACGCAGGAGATGGCCACGGCCTCGACCCGCGAGAACGGGATGCCCGCGTAGTCGAACAGCCCGTGCAGGATCATCGCGTACTCGTCGTCGGTCTTGTCGCGATCGGTGGCGATCCGCCAGGAAATGGCCAGGTCGGCGCCCTGGTAGAGACCGATCTTGATCAGGGTGTTGTTGATGTTCAGGGCCAGCAGCATCAGGTGCGGGCCGCCGCCAGCTGCCGGGACCGGCCCAGTACGGCGAAGACCGGGACGGCGACGACGATGGCAAAGATGGCCTCCACCGGGTAATTGGTGAGGATCACGGGCACGACACCCGTGCGAAAGTCGGGCGTGCCGAGAAACCATAGAATTCCCAGCACGCCGGCGGTGTTCGTGGTCGTCCCCAAGAATCCGGCCAGGATCGACGCGGCGGTGCCGCGCAGCGACCGGTACGCGTGGTAGGCCACCACGCCGATCAGTGCGCGCGGGATGAAGGCCGCCGCGAGCGCCACCAGCAGATTGCCTCCCGCGAACTGCATGAAGATGCCGCCGAACTGGAACCACGACGTGAACGCGAGCACCAATCCGACCAAGAGTCCCGCGACCGGCCCGCTGACCACGCCGGCGACGATCGCCGGAATGTGCAGGGTCGTCGCCGCGCCCGACAGATTCGGTACCGCGATGTAGCCCAACGGCGTGAAGGACAGGGCAATAGCAAGGCCGCCGCAGATCCCTGCGACGGCAATGTGGAGCGTACTGATCCGCATCGATTTTCCCTCCGTTCCGGTCTCGAGTGAGTACCGGACGGACTTGATCGTAGCACAACTACACGATAACAGCGATAAAGGCGATAACAGCGATAAGGGTCCGATCTGTTATCGCTCTTATCGCCATGATCGCTCCTATCGCGCTGTTTCTCCGTCCGCTAGTCCCGGGATACCGTGGAGGCCTCTCGCTGTAAGCACAGCGCGCTTCACGGCCTCGGCCACGACCTCAACGGCGGCGACGCCCAGCTGCAGCGGGTGCGCCTTGGCGCCGCCCAATGAGAGCGCGAACATCGTGTCCCCGTCGAACTCCGTGTGCACCGGCCAGATCGTGCGGGCCAGGCCGTCGTGTGCCAGCTGCGCCAACCGCGTGGCTTCCGCCTTTGACAGGCGCGCGTTGGTGGCCACCACTCCCAATGTCGTGTGCCCAAACCCCGGCGGTTCCTCCATTGTGAGCAGCGCGTGCACGGAGTCGATGAACGCTCCGGTCGCGGGATCCCGTCCGCCGGCGAGGATCTTGCCGGTCTGATCGTCGCGCACGTCGCCAAAGGCATTGACGGCAGTCAGGGCGGCGACGACTACACCGCCGGGGAGGGTGATGCTCCAGGTGCCGATCCCGGCCTTCATCGCGGACAGCGGGCCGAGGACCTTTCCGACGGTGGCGCCTGTCCCCGCCCCCACGCTGCCCTCGGCGACCGGACCGGACGTCGCCGCGGCGCTCGCGGCATAGCCCATCTCTGCGGTCGGCCGTGCGCGCGAATCGCCCACGGGCAGGTCAAACAGCACGGCAGCAGGAACAATCGGGACGCGCCCGACGCCGGTGTCGAAGCCGATGCCACGCTCCTCGAGGAACCGCAGCACACCGTCGGCCGCGGCGAGGCCAAACGCGCTGCCCCCGGCCAGCAGCACGGCGTGAACGCGGTCCATCATTCGTGTCGGGTGGAGCACGTCGGTCTCGCGGGTCCCCGGTGCAGCGCCCCGCACATCCACGCCGGCGACAGCGCCGGACTCGCACAGCACGACCGTGCATCCGGTCCCGCCGACCGCATCGGTGGCGTGCCCGACGCGCAGTCCCTCGACGTCGGTAATCTGCGGCATCGCCTATCCCCGTGAACCTTGCGGCGGGATGAGTCGGATGCTGACGTCGCCGACCCGCAGGATTTGCAGCCCGTCGGCGGTGCGCACCAGGAGCGCGCCGGATGCATCGATGCCCTCGACGACTCCGTCGACCGTGGTGGCGCCAACCACCTGGACCTGGCGTCCCAGGGCGACAGACCGGCGGCGCCATTCATCCAGGATCCATGTCTTGTCGGCAATCAGGCGTGGATAGTTCTGCTCGATCGTCAGCAGCATCGCGGCGGCCAGTCTGTTGAGGTCCACCGGGCGCTCGGCGATCGCCTGCAGCGAGGTGGCCGTCTTCTGAATGGCAGGATCGAAGGCGTCGGGATCCACATTCGCGTTGATCCCCACGCCGCCGACCGCATACGCCGGGGTCGCCTCGACAAGCACTCCGCCGAGCTTCCGCGAGCGCAGCATCAAGTCGTTCGGCCACTTCACCCCGGTCCGCAGTCCTGTTGCGGCGTCAATCGCGGCGCAGGCGGACACGGCGAGCATGAATCCCAGCAGCGGCCAGTCCGCCACCGGCAGCACGGGACGGAAGACCACTGACATCCACAGACCGCCGCGCGGCGAGACCCATGGCCGCCCCTCCCGTCCCCGGCCGGCCAGCTGCTCCCTCGCGAGGACGGCCGTGCCTTCCGCCGCGCCGGCTTCGGCCAGCTGTCTGGCGAGGTCGTTCGTCGAGGTCACGGCGTCATGGATTTGCAGCACGCGGCCGAACCGCATCGTTTCCAGGCGTCGGGAGATCTCCTCGGCCGAGAGGTCCGGCGGAGCCATCTCAGTGCTCGGCGAGCGGGAACACCGACGGCAGGCGGATGCGCATCTGCTCGATCAGAGCGTCCAGATTCGCCAGGTCCAGCCGGTCGGCGTCCACGGTCAAGACCGGACAGAGCGTAAAGTTGTCGATCCACTCCGCGTACCGATCGTTCAGCTGCGCCAGATAGCCTTCGGGGATCTGCTGCTCATACCCGCGGGCGCGGAGCCGGATGCGCTCCAGCAGCGTCGGCACCGAGGCGCTGAGGTACAGCACGAGATCGGGGGGGCGCAGAAACCCCATCATCGTGTTGAAGAGCTCGTAATAGCTGCGGAAGTCGCGCTCATCCATCAGCCCCTGCAGGTACAGGTTGCGGGCGAAGATCTCGGCGTCCTCGTAGATCGTCCGATCCTGGATCACCGACTGCTGCGCTCCGACGATCTCCTGGTGATGCTGGAACCGTTTGCTGAGAAAGAACACCTGCAGGTGAAAGCTCCAGCGCGGCATGTTGCCGTAGAAGTCCGGCAGGTACGGGTTTTCATCGACGACCTCGTAGTACGGCTTCCAGCCGAGCCGGTCGCTGAGCAGGGTCGTCACGGTCGACTTCCCCGATCCAATGTTTCCGCTGACGGCGACGAACCACTTCACGGCCGGACGTAGCCCAAGATTTCGTCGAGGTCGGTCCGTGTGAAGATGTCGAGTTCGTCGGTGTCCACGGTCAGCACCGCCACATCCTCGTACGACGGCATGAACTCCTCGTACACGGCGCACAGGCGGGCCAGGTAGTCACGTTCGATGGCCCGCTCAAAGGGCCTGTCGCGTTGGGCAATCCGGCGCAGCAGGGTGTCCAGGTCCGCTTTCAGATAGACGACGAGGTCGGGGACCACGGTCGTGGGGGCGACGATCTCGAAGAGCCGCTCGTAGAGGTCGAGTTCCCGATCGTCGAGGGTCCATCTGCGCGAACAGCCGGTCCTTCAGGAAGACATAGTCGCTGACCACCGAGGTCCCCGCCGCCCGCCGGGTTCTGATCGCCTCCTGCTGCCGGTGCCGGCTGAGGAAAAAGAACATCTGCGTCTGGAAGGCATACCCGCGGATGTCCTGGTAGAAGCGGAGGAGGAACGGGTTTTCTTCAACGACCTCCAGGACCGGCTCTGCCCCCAGCCGCTCGGCGAGCATTCTCGTCAGCGTCGTCTTGCCCACGCCGATCGGTCCTTCGACGGCGACGTGCACGCCGGCCGGCCGCACACCGTCGGCGCGGAGGAGCACGCCCTGGCTGGCCCGCGGCGGCCGGAAGGATAGGCTGGAGGTCATGCGCCGGCCTTCCGGACATCCTGGTCCCCGACGGCACGGGCGAGATCGCGGACGGCGCGCCCATCCGGCATCGTTGCCTGTGGGGCGATTTCCAGCAGCGGTTCGAGGACAAAACGCCGCCGCGTCATCTCGGGATGCGGCACCGTCAGCCGTCGTGTCTGAATAGTCTTGTCGCCATAGAGGAGGATGTCGATGTCGATCGTGCGCGGGCCCCAGCGGACCTCGCGCGTTCTCCCTAGACCGGCTTCCACGCCCTGGATCAGATCCAGCAGGGCTTCCGGCGGCAGCGCCGTGTCGATTTCAGCCACCTGGTTGAGAAACCGGGGTTGGTCTTCCTTTCCGATCGGGGCCGTCTCATAGAGGGAGGAACGCTTGACGACTCTGACTTCACCGGACGCCTGGAGCCGCGTCAGCGCCTCCTCGAGGGTCGCCGGCCGGTCGCCGAGGTTGGATCCCAGACTCAAGAAGACCTGCACGGGCAGCGTGATCGGGTCACGGGCGGTTGCGGCGCACCACCACTTCTGAGTAGTCGAGCGGTCCGCTCAGCCGGACCCGCGGTTTGCGCACCGAGACGGTGACCCGCTGGACGCGATCGAGGGCCAGCAGCCGCCCGGCGATGGATTCCGCCAGGGATTCCAGCAGCCGCCGGGGCGGTCCCTCCATGACCTCGCGTGTCTGTGTGTACACGTCGCGGTAATCGACCGTCTTGGCCAGATCATCGTCCTGCCCGGCTTCGTGCAGGTCGGACTCCAGGGTGACATCGACGACGAATTCCTGACCCTGTTCCCGCTCCTCCGCCAGCACGCCGTGGTAGGCGTAGAACCGCATGCTTTTCAACACGATTGTGTCCACCGTCGACGCTACTCCAACCCGGCCCTGACGACGTCCAGGGCCGCTGTGCGCAGGTCGTCCGCGCGCCGTTCGAGTTCACCAGCGCGCGCCGCGGCGTCGCGACGGTAGCCGGCGTCTTTGATCGACTTTGCGTTGATCGCCACGTTCAGCAGCGCTCCCCGGACGGCGGCATGCGCGAGGAGGGCCGCAACGCCCATGTCGCTGACCGCGTTGGGGTTCCCGATCCGCGCGATCTCCGGCGCCAGCGCCAGCACGAGCAGGGCCTGTTCGGCCGTCGTCAACGGCACGGCCGTCGCATTCTGCAGCGCCTCCTGCACCGCGGCCTGCCGGGAAGCCTTTTCGGGATCGGAGCCCCGCGGCATCCGCATGGCGGCCATCACCCGGTCGAATGCCTCGGCGTCGCGGTCCACCAGCGCCAGCAGCGTCTGCGCCGCCTGCTCGGCGGTCCGGACCGACTGGTCGAGGAGCTCGTCGTCGGCGCCGCGGCCCATCGACAGCCGGGCCACCATGGCGGTGAGGGCGCCCGCAAGGGCACCGGCCAGGGCGGCCGCACTGCCGCCCCCCGGCGTCGGCTCGGCCGACGCGAGACGCTCGACGAACGTGCGGACTGGCTCGACGATCATGATGCCTCCCCCACCCAGGCACGGCCGGCACGATAGACGACCCGGCCGCGCTTGATCACCGTGTGCACCGGGTTCACCCCGAAGTGCATCGGCAGCTCCCGGTAATCGGCGACGCCGAGGACCACCAGATCGGCCGCCTTCCCGGTCTCCAGACTTCCCACCTCCTCCGCCACCGCCAGGGCATGGGCGGCGTTGATGGTGGCCGCGACGATGGCCTGCGCCGGGGTCAGTCCCATCCCCGTGCACGCTAGTGCGACGGCCATCGGCATCGAATATGTCGGCGACGTGCCTGGATTGAAATCAGTCCCCAGCGCAATCGCGGCGCCCGCGTCGAGGATGCGGCGGGCCGGAGCGTACGGCAGGCCCAGGAAGAATGCGGTGCCCGGCAGGAGGACGGCCATCGTTCCGGCTGCGGCCATTGCGCGCAGACCGTCATCCGACGCCATCAGCAGATGATCCGCGGAGATGGCCTCGACTTCGGCGGCCAGCGCCGCGCCGCCGAGATCTGACAGTTCATCGGCGTGGAGCTTCACGTCAAGGCCGGCGTCTCGTCCGGCGACCAGGATCTCGCGTGACTGGTCGGGCGTGAAGGCTCCCGCCTCGCAGAACGCGTCGCAGAACTCCGCCAGATCCTCATCGATCACCACCGGCAGCATCTCATCGATG
Organism: bacterium; assembly: GCA_044869795.1. Taxonomy (GTDB): domain Bacteria; phylum Sysuimicrobiota; class Sysuimicrobiia; order Sysuimicrobiales; family Kaftiobacteriaceae; genus DASXUC01. Next base: position 8,388 of record JBIOXT010000081.1, read on the forward strand.
ATCAACCGCACATAGGCGTCGCCGTTGCCGGCGTACTCCGGAGGAACCGCATGCGCCCCCAGGAAGGTCGCGATCACGTCGACATCGTGGACCGCGGTCAGCCGGTTGATCACACGGAGGCATTTCAACTCGTCGTCGACGGTGAGCCCGTACCCGCTTTTCGCTTCCGCGGTCGTGGTGCCGTGCGCCAGCATCGCGTCCAGACGCCGACGCCCCAACGCCACCAGTTCCTCCTCCGGCGCCGCGCGCGTGGCCCGCATCGTCGCCAGGATGCCTCCGCCGCGGCGAGAGATGTCCTGATACGATGCCCCGGCCAATCGCATCTCATACTCATCGGCCCGCGAGCCCGCATAGACGAGGTGGGTGTGCGGGTCGACAAATCCCGGCAGCACCGCGGTACCGGCCGCGTCGATGACCGTGCATTCGGGGGTGGGTGTGACTGCATCCATCACCTCGGCGGTAGAGCCGGCGGCGACGATCACACCCTCGCTGACCGCCACCGCCCCATTGGAGACGAGTCCGACGTCCGCCATCGCCGCACCGGCGCGCGGAGCTTCATTGCTGCCCGCCAGCGTCAGCAGCTGGCCGGCATGGACGACGAGCAGATCTGCGCTGTACTTCACGCTTCCTCGCTTCCTACTCCATGAGTCGGGTTTCCAAGATCTGTGCTCGCTCGAAGTGCGTAAGTTTCAAGTAGTGTCGCGCGGCGGCGGTCAACGCATCGAGGGGGATGAGGCCGACGACCTGACTCTCGGCGACGTCGACGCCGTGGGCAAGCGCCGCTTCACGGACCGCCTCATAGGCCCGGTGGACCGGCGTCGTCACAAAATCGACCAGGTTCATCGAGACCTGGGCCTGGCCGGCTTCGCTGCGCACCCCCTTCGCCTGCACGGCGAGGAGGCCGCCGCTGGATTCCCGGACGGCTTTGGCGATGTCTTGCGCGATGTTGACTTCGTCGGTGGTCAGATTGATGTTGTAGGCGATCAACGGCCCCCGAGCGCCGACCACGACCGCGCCCGCCGTGGGATGCGGCACGGGATCGCCGACATCCGGCGCCCACGCCGGATCACGCAGCTTCTCGGCCAACCCCTCAAATTGGCCTTTGCGGATATCGGGCAGCCGGCGCCGGGACGGTTGCATCGCGGCTTGCGCGTAGAAGAATACGGGGACACGCAGCGTCTTCCACAGATTCGCCCCCAGCGCCCGGGCCGCCGCAACGCACTCCTCCATGCTGACACCGGAAATCGGCACGAGGGGAATGACATCCACCGCCCCCATCCGCGGGTGCTCTCCTCGGTGCGCGGTCATGTCGATGAGGGTCACGGCGACCGCGGCGGCGGCCCGCGCCGCCGACTGAACAGCCGCGAGATCTCCGACAAATGAGATGACGCATCGGTTGTGACTCTCGTCGGCCTGCACGTCGAGCAACCGCGCGCCCGGAGTCGCCGCAACGGCGGCTGCGATCTGTTCGATCACCTTACGCCGGCGCCCCTCGCTGAAATTCGGCACGCACTCGACAATCTGGGTCATGGAGTATCTGCCTTCTTCGCTATGCAATCTTCCCAATCTTCCCAATCTTCACAACAATCACCAAGACGCGCAGGCTTTGATTTGGATAGATTGTGGAGATTGGGTAGATTGAGTAGATTGGTATCATGTCGCTGCTCAATGAATCCCTGGTGACCGATGTCCTCGCGTTCGCGCGGCAGCGCGGCGCGGATTTTGCGGAATTGTACGTGGAGCGGTGGAAACGGCGCGCGCTGCGGGTGCTCAACGATCAGGTGCAGGAAGCCACCAGCGGTGTCGAGTACGGCGCGGGACTCCGGCTGTTCTACGGTGAGGAGGTCGCGTACGCGTACACCAACGACTTGACCCGTGGCGGGCTGTTCGAGATCGCCGGAAGCCTGACGGCGCTGAAGGGACAAACCGGCCGCGTCGACAGCCGGGGCCGCGGCGGGCTCGACTTCAGGAAGGCGGCGCCGCAGGGTCTCCACTCCCCGGCAATCCCTTTTCAGGACCACGACAAACGCTACCGTCTGGAGCGACTGCGGGAAGGCCAGGCCGGGGCGCGCGTCGACGCGGAGATCCGCCAGGTCGAATCGTTTCTCCTGGAATGGGATCAGGAAGTCCTCATCGCCAACTCCGAGGGCGTCTGGAGCGAAGACCACAGGGTCCGCACGCGGCACATCGTGCAGACCGTCGCCCAGGACGGCGCGGAGGTTCAGACGGGGTTCTACGGTCCGGGGCTCAGCGTCGGCCTGGAACTGTTCGAGCGCTATCCGCCCCGGGACGTCGGCCGCACCGCCGGCGAGCAGGCGATGACCAACCTGCGCGCACAACCTGCGCCGGCGGGCACGTTTCCGGTCATTATCGGCAACGCCTTCGGCGGGGTGCTGTTCCATGAAGCCGTCGGCCACCTGCTGGAGACGACGTCGGTCGCCAAGAAAGCCTCGGTGCTGTCGGACAAACTTGGCGCGACCGTCGCCAGCCCGGCGGTGACGTACATCGACGACGGCACCACGCTCCACGGGTGGGGCAGCAGTGAGTTCGACGATGAGGGGATGCCGGTCGAACGCACAGTGCTGATCGAAGACGGGGTCCTGAAGAGCTACATGGTCGATCGGTGGGGGGCCCTGCGCACCGGCTACCGCCCCACAGGCTCCGGACGCCGCCAAGACTACACGCTGGCGCCGACCTCGCGCATGCGCAACACGTTCATCGCGCCCAGCGACACGCCCGTGCAGACCTTGCTCGAGATGGTCGATCTGGGCTTATACACCAAAAGCATGCGCGGCGGCCAGGTCAAGCCCGGCTCCGGTGAGTACAACTTCGGGACCCAGGAGTGCTACATGATCCGGCACGGCCGGATCGAGGAAGCCGTTCGCGGCGCGATGCTGCTGGGCAAAGGTCCCGACACCATTTCCAAAGTTGTCGCGGTGGCCAATGATCTCGCCACCGGCCCCGGGATGTGCGGGTCGCTTTCCGGATCCATCCCGGTCGAAGTCGGGCAGCCCCACGTCCTCGTATCGGACATTGTGGTGGGAGGCGAAGCATGACCCTCGATGAGGCCACGCGCTACGTCCTCGACGCCGCGCAGAGGCGGGGCATTGCCGCCGAGGTGCTCGGCGAGCGCGGCCGGGAGCTCACCGCAAAGTCGTACCAGCATCGCATTGAACAGATCACCCAGGCCGTGCAGGGCGGCGTCGGCGTGCGGGTCGTCGTCGACGGCCGCATGGGCTATGCCTACAGCGAGGAACTGTCGCCGGACGCGCTGGACTGGATGCTCAACGAGGCCGTCGACAACGCCGCGCTGCAGACCGAGGCGGATAAGTTCCTCCCCGAGGGCACGGATCTCGGCCGCCACGATCTCGTCGGCGACGGGCTCACTGCGCCGCTGGAGTCCAAACTGGGCACTGCGCTGGGCTTCGAAGCGACGCTGCGTGAGGACAAGCGCGTCAAGCACGTGATGTTTGCGGCCTACGCGGAGCGCGAGCGCGACATCACCCTCGCCTCGACGCAGGGCACGGACGGAGCGTACCGCCGGGGCCTCGCCGGCGTCATGGCGTCAGTGGTGATGCAGGAAGGGGAGAGCCGCAAGCAGTCATGGGACGCCGACTGGGTGCGCGACCTCCAACAGCTCGATCCGGCCCACACGGCCTTGGACTTCACCCAGCGCACGGGACGACTGCTGGGCGCCCGACCGCTGCCGACCGGCCGGTACACGGGCTATTTTGAACCCAAGGCGTTCGCCCACTTGCTGGCCGCCTTCTGGCCATTGTGGAGCGCCAAGGCCGTGATGGAGGGGAAGAGCCGCCTCGCCGGACGGCTGGGGAGCCAGATCGGCTCCTCCCTGCTGACCCTCGTCGACGACCCGACCATCCCCGAGGGGCTCGCCAGCCGGCCCTTCGATGCCGAAGGGACCCCCGCCCGGCCCGTGACGCTCGTCGAGGACGGCATCTTGAAGCACTTCCTCACGCATTCCGAGACCTCGCGCGTCCTGGCGCTGCCCAACACCGGGCACGCCGCGCGGTCCTATCGAGGCGTCCTGGGCACGTCACCGTCCAATCTCTTCATCAGACCCGGCGCCGGGCTGCGGATGGACACAGGCGTGATCGTCGCCGAGGTGTCGGGCGTCCACGCCGGCACGAACTCGATCTCGGGAGACTTCTCGGTCCAGGCGCTGGGGCTGTGGGTGGAGAACGGGCAGATCGCCTACGCGGTGGAGAACTTTGCGGTCGCCGGCGACTTCCTCACCCTGCTGATGCACATCACCGGCATCGACTCGATGCTGAAGTGGGAACTGATGGGACGGATGGCGATCGGGACGCCGACCGTCGAGGTCGCGGACCTCTCCTTCGCGGGGGCCTGACGGGGTTATTCCTCCACGCGCGAGAAGTGGATCACGGTCACCGTGTGCTCCATCGTGATGTTGCGGCCCCGCCCGTAGATCATCTCCAGGAATTCCACGAGTTCATCGTGCCGGTGCAGCTGCGGGTTATCCCGCTCGATCTCGCGCGGGCTTACCTCCCGGATCGCCTTTACCTCGACGTGGTCGATCACCGCGGTGGCGATCTTCTTGCGCGTCCCGAACCGCCGGCCCACGGTGAGCCAGACAATCTGACCCGCCTGGTACTTGTCCCGCTTGTCTCCCAGCCGGATCGTTGCCGTCTTGCGGCCGTCCCGCAGCTGCTCGGCAAACACGGATGAATAGAAATTGAGGGCGTACACGGGTGTCCTCCTCGTCTCCCGGCCCCTAGGCCGGGTTCTGGTCGAGCATCGGAATCTTGATGTGCTGACGCCGGGCGGCCTCGATGGCAAGATCGTATCCGGCGTCGGCGTGGCGCATGATGCCCGTCCCGGGATCGGTCGTCAGCACCCGCTCGAGTTTCTGCGCGCCGAGTGCTGTCCCGTCGGCCAGGCAGACCTGCCCGGCGTGGATCGAGTTGCCAATCCCAACCCCCCCGCCGTGGTGGACCGAGACCCACGTCGCTCCCGCGCTCGCATTCACCCGGGCGTTGAGGATGGGCCAGTCGGCCACCGC
>JBIOXT010000082.1:0-8384 GCA_044869795.1 bacterium
CCGGCATCGTCGGCATCCCGCTGGGGGTACTGGGTGGTGTGTTCCTGGCCGAGTACCCGAGCAGCCGGCTGGGCCACGTGGCGCGGCTGACCGCCGACGTGCTGAATGGGATGCCCAGCATCGTGATGGGGTTGTTTGCGTACGTGCTGATCGTGCTGCCGCTGCGGCACTTCAGCGCGTTGGCCGGCGGCGTCGCCCTCGGCGTGATGCTGGTGCCCACCGTTGTGCGCACGACCGAGGAAATCGTCCGCCTCGTCCCGCAGAGCATCCGTGAGGCATCGCTGGCCCTGGGGATTCCGGTCTGGAAGACGACGCTGCGCGTCATCCTGCCGACCGCCGCCGCGGGAATCGTCACCGGGATCATGGTCGGGCTGGCCCGCATTGCCGGCGAGACGGCGCCGCTGCTGTTTACAGCCTTCGGCAACCGCTTTTGGAACTGGAACCCGCTCAAACCCGTTGCCGCGCTGCCGCTGCAGATCTTCGCATACGCGATCTCGCCGTTCGATGACTGGCACCGACAGGCCTGGGCCGGCGCGCTGGTGTTGGTAAGTATCGTCCTTCTCGTCAACGTCGCCGCGCGCTACGCGGCCGGTCGTCAGGTCAGACTGCGATGAGGGATTCTGTGCAGGACCGCCCGAAGTTCCGGCTTGTGGATCAGGTCGCGCAGATGGATCAGGAAGACCCGCGGGCCGCGGCGGCGCTGATCGACCAGGCCGGCGCATTAGAAGCAACCGACGTGCACGCCTGGTTCGACCGCCTGCACGCGTTGCGGGGCGTCACGCTGTCCATCGCCGTGCGCCAGGTGACCGCCATCATCGGTCCATCCGGATGCGGCAAATCCACCTTCCTGCGCTGTCTGAACCGGATGCACGAACTCGTCCCCGGCGCCCGGGTTGCCGGCCGCGTGACGCTCGACGGTCAGGACATCTACGCGCCCGGAGTGGACCCGGTGTTGATCCGGCGGCGCATCGGGATGGTGTTCCAGAAGCCCAATCCCTTTCCGACGATGAGCATCTACGACAACGTCGCCGCGGGCCTGAAACTGGTCGGGGAACACAGCCGCACGACGCTCGATGAGATGGTCGAGCGCAGCCTGGAGTCGGCGGCGCTGTGGAGCGAGGTCAAGGACCGGCTGCAGAAACCCGGCACCAGTCTGTCCGGGGGCCAGCAGCAGCGGCTGTGCATCGCGCGGGCGCTGGCGGTCTCCCCCGAGGTCCTGTTGATGGACGAGCCGTGTTCGGCGCTGGATCCGGCCAGCACGCTGCGCATCGAGGAGCTGGCGCGGGAGCTGGCCAAGGACATCACGATCGTGATCGTCACCCACAACATGCAGCAGGCGGCCCGGGTCTCCGAGTCGACCGCGTTCATGCTGGACGGCATGCTGGTGGAGTTCGGACCCACCAACCAGCTGTTTACGCGCCCGACCGACCAGCGCACCGAAGATTACATCACCGGCCGGTTTGGGTGAGATGACCGAAAAGGCGATCCACACCCGGGAGTCGTTCGACCAATCGCTGCGCGGGCTGGAGTCCGACATCCTGCGGATGGGGGCTCTGACCGGGGAGCTGATCCACCGGGCGGTCGATGCGCTGAAAGCGCGCGATGCCGCGGCGGCGCAGGCGGTGATCGACGACGACGCCGGCGTCGACGCGATGCACATGGACATGGAGCAGCGGGTCACCGCGCTGCTGGCGACCCAGCAGCCGATGGCCCGAGACCTGCGGACGTTGACCGCGGTGCTGGCCATCTCGATCGATCTCGAGCGCATGGCCGACCACGCGGAAGGGATCAGCAAAGCCACCAAGCGGCTGGTCGCCGAGCCGCAGCTGAAGCCGCTGATCGACATCCCGTCCATGGAGCAGATCGTGCAGGAGATGCTGAAGGATGCCCTGGATGCGTTCGTCCGCCGCGATGTCGCGCTGGCGGATTCGCTGGGGCCAAAGGACGACGTCGTCGACGGACTACGCTCGCAGGTCTTCCGGGAACTGCTGACCTACATGGTGGAGGATCCGCATACGATCTCCCGCGCCCTCGAACTGATCCTCGTCGCCCAGCATCTGGAGCGGGCCGCGGATCACGCCACCAACATCGCCGAGCGCGTCATCTTCCTCGTCACCGGAGAGATGCGCGAGATCAACGTGTAGCGTCGGGCGGCAGCCTCTTCACAAGATCGGCGACCCGCCGCCGCAGGTCGTCGCGGATGCTCCGCACAAAGTTCAGCTCCCTGCCCACCGGGTCGGGCAGCGGCCAGTGCTCGTTGGGGACTCCCGGGATGATCGGACACGCCTCTTCAGCACAGAGTCCGATCACCAGGGCGACATCCGGACCCAACGCTTCCTCAAGCGATTTCGGGTATTGACCTTCCAGGCCAAAGTCCAGTTCGGCCATGACCGCAAAGGTCTGCGGCATGATCTGAGTTGCCGGCGCCGTCCCCGCGGAGCCCGCGCGCCACCCAAGCGGAGCCGTCGCATTGAAGAAGGCTTCCGCCATCTGGGAGCGCATGCTGTTGCCGCGTCAGACGAACAGAACGCGCTTCACGACTTCCTCCTGTACCGGGTACTTCTTTGGCCGAAATCCGGTACCGGGTACCCTTCCTTCGCGGAGACCTGGTACCCGGTACCACTATCAGGCATTTGCGGTACCCGGTACACTTCCAGGTCCTCTAAAAGAGATCTTGAATAGATATTTAGGGTATAATAAGGGAATATATGGAGGACTATCTGACCGCCCGCCAAGCGGCGGCCCTTCTCCACCTGCATGTAAAGCGAGTTCAGGCTCTCGCCAGGTCGGGGAGTCTCCCGGCAGTCCGAACCGGACGTAAGTGGCTGTTTCCACGTTCCGCCCTCCTTGCGCGGCTCCGCGGCTTCGCCGGATCTATCGTCCCATCGGCCGCGCAGCTCAGTGGACGGAACCAGCTCCGGGGTCGTATTACCTCGATCTCTGTCGACGGCGTGATGGCGGAAGTGCGGATCGACATTGGTGGGCACGAGCTGGTCTCGATTATTACCCGTGCCTCTGCGGAGCGCCTCGGCCTGAAGGTGGGGGAGGAAGCGACGGCCGTGATCAAAGCGACCGATGTCATGATCGGGCGATCCTAGTCGTGCGCCGCGTGGCCGCGGGGATCGCCCTGCTCTTTACGCTTGCCGCTTGGCCGGGGCTTGTGGAATCGGCCGTGCCGGGGGTCGCAGAACTTCAGGTGGCCACGGCTTCTGACCTGCGATTCGCGCTGGCCGAGATCTCGACGGCATTCCAGCGGCAGCACCATGCACAGATCCGCATCACGCTCGGATCATCGGTGCAGCTGAGCGCCCAGATCCAGCAGGGAGCACCGTTCGATGTCTTCTTCTCCGCTGACGAAGCGTTGGTACATTACCTTGCCGACAAGGGCGCGGTCGTCCGCGACTCCATCCGCCTTTACGCCATCGGCCGCATCGCCATTTGGGTGCGGTCAGATTCTCCGATCGATGTCGGTCCGGGTCTGGGTGCCCTGACCGATCCGCGGGTCCGCTATGTGGCTATCGCCAATCCTCAGCACGCTCCGTACGGACGCGCCGCCGAGCAGGCGCTGAGGAGCGCGGGCGTCTACGAGCGCGTGCGCGCCAAGCTCGTTCTCGGCGAGAACATCAGCCAGGCGCTGCAGTACGTGCAAACGGGGAACGCCGATGCGGGGATCGTGGCGCTCTCGCTGGCCGTTGCCCCGCCGGTCAAGCCGACCGGCCGGTTCTGGGTGATTCCTTCCTCTTTCCATCGCCCAATTCGCCAGGCCGTGGCGCTGACGACGAGATCGGCTCAGCCGGCACTGGCCGCCTCCTTCGTCGCCTTTGTGAACAGCCCGGCCGGGCGTGCGATCATGCGCCGCTACGGGTTCACGCTGCCCGGCGAGGCACTGTGACCTCGGCGCCGATCGACTGGTTTCCACTGTGGCTGTCGCTGCGTGTGGCGGGCCTGGCGACGATCCTGGCCGCGTTGATCGGGACCGCGATCGCCTACGCGCTGGCCGAAGGGCGCTGGCGGGGCCGCAACGTTGTGGAATCGATCGCCACGCTCCCATTGATCCTGCCCCCGACCGTATTGGGATTCTATCTGCTGGTCACGCTGGGAAGGCAGACGATGATCGGCAGCTTCATCGAGCGGACGACCGGCATCTCGCTGGTGTTCACGTGGCAGGGAGCCGTCGTTGCTGCGGTTGTGCCGGCGATCCCTTACGTGATCCGCACCGCACGGGCGGCGTTCGAGGAAGTCGACATCTCGGTCCGCGAGGCGGCGCGCATCGACGGCGCCGGCCGGCTTCAGCAGCTGCTGCTGGTGCTGCTGCCGCTGGGGCGGCGCGGCATCGCCGCCGGCGTAGCCCTGGCGTTTGCCCGTGCGCTGGGTGAATTCGGCGCTACGCTGATGCTCGCCGGCAACATTCCCGGGCGGACCCAGACGATGCCGATCGCGATTTACGATGCCGTGCAAGCCGGCTCGTACGATCTTGCCCGCATCCTCGTTGCCATCCTCACCGTCACGGCCCTGGCAGTCTTACTCCTGGTGGGCCGCCTCGGCGGGCACGCGTGAATTGAAGGAGACAAATCACAACACCAGAACCTCCACTGAAACCTTGCCTGCGTCGGAAGGGGCGTGCAGACTATGAGCCGCGCCTTGCTCCTGGCGGTCGCGGTGGTCGTCCTACTTGGACAACCTACGGCGGCGTCGCACACCACCAGGGGAAGTCAAGAAGCCCGGGTTGGAGACAGGGTGATCGTCGTCCAAACCACGGCAACGTCCAAGCTCGTCGATTGGGTCGCCGCCCCTCCCGGAATTCTGACCTTCGACATCGACAGGGGCGCTCTGGTGGCCACCTGCACGCGTCCGGGTATCGCCACCGTCACGTACAAGTACACCCTCGGCGGAAGCGACGAAGTCCATACGCATATCGAGACCATCACCTGCCTCAGCGTCAAAATGGACGATTGAGGTGGTCGCGATGCGGCAGTGGATTCTCTTCCTCGCGGCGGCGTTGATCGGATGTCTTGCGGCCCCACCTGTGTTGGCCTCTCATACCACCAGTACCAACCTGGAGATCGATCTGGGGGAAGCCTTCGACCTGCTGCAGCGCCGGGGAGAGCTTGTCGATGTCGCCGCCAATCCCGCAGGGATCCTGGAGATCAAGGCCGGAGGCAAGACGACGGTGGAAGCCAAGTGTCTTCGGATCGGGAAAACGGCAGTCACACTCCGCTACAGCGCCGGCGGCGAGGTCCATACGGCAATCATCAACGTGACCTGCAAAGAAAAAGAGCGATAGTGGTACGATTGTCCTAGACAACTGCAGACGACCTTCGGGGCAGGGTGAGTCCCTCGACGACGCTTGGGACAATTCCCGACCGGCGGTAAAGCCCGCTACCCGTCGCGACCGCGACGGTGGACCCGGTGCAATTCCGGGGCCGACGGTACAGTCCGGATGGGAGAAGGTCATCCCGGAAAGATCGGGATAAAAGGGATAAGGGGATAAGGATCCCCGGCTCCCAGTATTCTCCTGCCCCGGTGCGCGTCTTTCGTGGAGGGCAGGATGAGAAGGCTCACGCAGGTCGCACTCCTGGGCGCGGTCGCATTCCTGTTCATGTACTACCTGGAAGTCCCCCGCGGTCTGTTTGCGCCGTTCCTGAAATACGATCCCGGTGACATTCCCGCCCTGGTGGCGGGGTTTGCGCTCGGCCCGCTCGCCGGCATCACGGTCGAGATGATCAAGGGCGTGCTGGTGGCGTTGTTTGCCTACAAGGAGTACGGCCCGTTCGGCGTGCTGATGAACGTCCTGGCCGGCGTCGCGCTGGTCGGGGTGGCCGGCACGTATTACCTGATCGAGCACACGAAGGCCGGTGCGATCCGTGCGCTGGTGTTCGGCACACTGGCCATGACCGCCGTGATGATCCTCGCCAACATTGCGCTCACGCCGCTGTTCTTCCCCGACTTTACGCGTGCGCAGGTGATCGCGCTCGTCCTCCCGGCGCTGCTGCCGTTCAACCTGCTCAAAGGCGCCGTCACGTCGTTGATCACCTACTACGTCTACAAGCGCGTGCGGGTCTACCTCTACGAGCGGGTCAGCGACCGGGCGGCCTGGTGACGGCGCCGAAGGGAACCCTCTATGCGGGCGGGCGCATCTATACGCTCGATCCCGCACCCCCGGTCGTCGAAGCGCTGGCCGTCTCCGACGGACGCATCATCGCCCGCGGGACGACGGCCGACCTCGCCGCGGACTTTCCCCACCTCGAGCGCGTCGATCTCGGTGGTCGCACCGTGCTGCCGGGATTCGTTGACAGCCATATCCACCTGGCGTCATACGGTGTGAGCCTGAGAAGGGTCGAGCTGCGCGACGCGCAGTCGCTCGCCGACGCGGTCACCCGTGTAGCTGCGGCGGCCGTTCGGGCTCGCCGCGGCGAGTGGATCCTGGGTCGGGGCTGGGACAAGAACCTGTGGCCGGAGGGTCGGTTCCCCACCCGCGGCGATCTCGACGCGGTCGTGCGCGATCATCCCGTGGCGCTGACGAGCAAGGATGGTCACCTGCTGTGGGTCAACTCCACGGCGCTGACGCTGGCGGGCGTGGATGACCGCAGCGAGGACCCTGCGGGGGGTCAGATCGATCGCGGCCCGGACGGCTCGCCCAGCGGCCTGTTGAAAGAGGAAGCCAAATCGCTCGTTGCGCGGGTGATTCCTGCGGCGGGCCCGGACACGGTTGAGGCGGGCATCCGTGAGGCGGCGGCGCGGCTCCATTCCTTCGGCATTGTGGGCGTCCACGACTTTGAGGGCCCTGACGCCTTTGCCGCCTTCCAGCGCCTGGCCGCCCGCGGCGAGCTTCGCCTGCGCATTTGGAACGCGATCCCGGAGGGCGAGCTGGCTGCGGCGACGTCCTGCGGGCTGCGGACCGGGTTTGGGAACGACTGGCTGCGTGTCGGTCCCGTGAAGATCTTCGCCGACGGCACGCTGGGTTCACAGACCGCCAACATGCTGGAACCCTTCGAGGGGCAGCCTCAGAACAATGGGATCGCCATCCACAGCCGCGACGAGCTCGTGGAGGTGGTCGGCCGCGCCGTGAGCGCCGGGTTCTGGTGCGCGATCCACGCCATCGGCGACCGGGCGAACCGCTGGGTGCTCGACGCCTACGAGCTGCACGCCGCGGCGTCCGCCGGCCTGGGGGCGCGCCATCGCATCGAGCACGTGCAGGTCCTGCATCCCGCCGACGTCACCCGCCTGGCCCGGTTGTCCGTCATCGCGTCGATGCAGCCGATCCACGCCGCCGCCGACCGCGACATCGCCGATCGGTACTGGGGATCTCGCAGCCGGTACGCGTACGCTTGGCAGACGCTGCTGGATGCGGGAACCCGCCTGACCTTTGGCTCGGACGCGCCCGTGGAAACGGCCGACGTCATGCAGGGCCTCTACGCCGCCGTCGCACGCCGGCGGCCGGGGCAGGCGGAATCGGAGGCCTGGTACCCGGAGGAACGGGTCACGATCGCCGACGCCCTGCGCGCATACACGACCGGCGCGGCATTCGCATCCGGCGGCGAGAGGCGGAGCGGAACGCTGTCGGTGGGCAAGCGGGCCGATCTGGTGGTCTTGGATCGCGATCCGTTCACGATTGCGGCAGAGGAACTGCCGCAGACGCGCATTGCCGCCACCATCGTCGGCGGCGAGCCCGTGTATGGCCCTGCGCTATAATGGAGCTTGGTTCCCCCACACGGATGAAGGAGGCGAGATGATGGCATACCCCAAGTATGAGGCGAAGAAGTTTCCTGTGTTTGAGACGCCGCCGGCCGGCATTTCCAAGAAGACGATGGATGAGCACTACAAGCTCTACCAAGGCTACGTCAACAAGGCGAACGAGATCCATGAAAAGCTGGCGATGGTCGATCGCGATCCGGCCAAAGCCAACCCCACCTACTCCGACATCCGCGAACTGAAGGTCGAGCTCACCCGCGCGGTGGGCGGTGTGAAGAACCATGAGCTGTATTTCAACCTGATCGGCGGCAAGGGCGGGACGCCGTCGGGCAAGCTGGCCGACTTGATCGCCCGTGATTTCGGGTCATTCGAGGATTGGCAGAAAGACCTCAAGGCCACCGGGATTGCGGCACGGGGCTGGGCCTGGACGGCGTACGATTGGGACACCGAGCGGTTGTTCAACTACATCGGCGATGAGCAGAATACGTTTCCGATCTGGGGGGCGTCCCTGCTCGTCGCACTGGACTGCTTCGAACACGCGTACTGGGCCGACTTCTATACCGGCAAGGCCGCGTACATCGACACCTTCTTCAAGCTGCTGGACTGGAAGTTCGTGGAGAAGTTCGCGGAATCGATCGGGATGTTCGGACGGCCCTGACGCGACCCCCGAGATTCTAAACCGGGGTCAGGAC
>JBIOXT010000083.1:0-10559 GCA_044869795.1 bacterium
CATGCCCCCGATCGGCCTGCTGCTGGGCGGGGTCAACTTCGCCGACATGTTCATCAACCTGTCGGGGACGCCGTACGCGACGCTGAAGGAGGCGCAGGCCGCCGGGGCCGCGACGATCAACTACGGGGTGTTCTTCAACGCCATCATCGAGTTTCTGATCATCGCGTTCGTGGTGTTCCTGATCGTCCGGCAGGTCAACCGCGCGCGGCAGAAGTCCCCGGTCGCCAAGGAGTGCCCGTACTGCAAGTCCTCGATCGCGATCACTGCGACGCGCTGCCCGCAGTGCACGTCGCAGCTCGCGGCGGCATCCTGACAGCAGTCATCGAGGTGACGATGATGAAGGCGCGCGTGAACGGCATCGATCTGGCATACGACGAGCGGGGGACGGGCGTGCCCGTGGTGCTGCTGCACGGCTTTCCCTTCTCGCGCAAGATGTGGCGGCCGCAGGTCGAGGTGCTGTCGCAGAGCTGCCGGCTGATCACGCCGGACCTGCGCGGCTTCGGCGAGTCGACCGGCGCCCCCTCGTCCGTGGAGGAACTGGCCGACGATCTCCACGCGCTGGTGGAGTCCGCCGGCCTGCCGCCGTTTGTGCTCGGCGGCTTCTCGATGGGCGGGTACGTGGCGTTCCGCTACGTGGCCCGGCACCCCGACCGCCTGGCCGGGTTGATGCTGCTCGACACGCGGGCGGAACCGGATTCCCCGGAGGGACGTGAGCGGCGCTACGCCGGGATCGAACGCATTAAGAAGGAAGGGCCCACCGGGTTCCTGGAGGACTTCCTGAAACTGGTCCTCGCCCCCGAGAGCCTCGACAGCCGTCCGGCGGTGGTGGGTGAAGTGCGCCGGCTGATGGCGGCCACGTCGACCGACACGCTCATCGGCGGCCTCCAGGCGATGGCCCAGCGGCCGGACAGCGTGCCGCTGCTGGGGCAGATTACTATGCCGACGTTGATCGCCGTCGGCGAGGCGGACCGGGCGACCCCGCCGGAAGCCTCCCAGAAGATGCACGAGATGATCGCTGGTTCGGAACTCGTCGTGATCACGGACGCCGGCCACGTGACCAACCTCGAGCAGCCCGCCCAGTTTAACGCGGCCGTGCTGGCGTTTCTCGGCCGGCTCGCGCCGGCGGCGGAGCTCCCGTCAAGCGGGTAGCCGTCCGCGCAGCGCCGCGGCATCGAACGGTCCCGGCTCGGCGATCAGCGCCCGCGCGTTGTCGACCTGGTTCCAAACGTTCCACAGCAGCACGCCGCGGACCCGGCCGTCGCGCAGGTAGTAGACGACCCCCTCGCGGTTCGGTTCCTTCCAGTCCTCGACGATCGTGAGCTTCGCGCTGAGATCGCCTACGGCCTCATACCCCAGGTCGAACAGGTCGGAGTAGAAGAACGGCAGGTGATCGTAGGTCACCGCCTGGCCGGCCATGTTGCGGCCGGCCGCCTGGCCCATCGTATTGGCGTTGTCCTCATGCTCCACGCGCAGGTACTCGCCGAGCGCGGGGTTGTAGAAGCGCGCCACGTCCCCGGCGGCGTACACGTCCTCCCGCGACGTGCGCAGGTGCTGATCGACCAACACGCCGTCATCGACCTTCAGGCCGGCCTGCTCGGCCAGTTCGGTGTTGGGCCGGATGCCGACGCCGGCGACCACCCCATCGACCTCGAGCCGCCGGTTCGCGCTGGTCGAGACAGCCGCCGTGCGTCCCGTCGTCTGCACCGCGGTGACCGTCTCGCCGGCGGCGACGTCGACGCCCTTCTCTCGGTAGTACTGATTGAGAAACGCGGCCAGCCCGGGAGGGAACATCTTCGCCCCGACCCCTGGTCCGCGCAGCAGCATCGTCACCATCTTGCCGTTCATCGCCAGCGCGGCGGCGATCTCCGAGCCGATGAACCCGCCGCCGATGACGGCGAACCGCTCACCCGATCCGGTCAGCGCCCGGAGCCGCTCATAATCCCGGTACGTCCGGTAGTACAGGATATGATCGGTTCCATCGATCTCGAGGTGCTTCGGCGTCCCCCCGGTCGCCAGCAGCAGCCGGTCATAGGCGTACACCGTCCCCCGACTGTCGGTGACGCGCCGGGCCGCCGCATCGACCGTTCGCGCGGTTCGCTCCAGGTGCAGCGTCGCCCCCAGCGCCGCGGTGCCGCGCCAGATTTCTGCCTCCTTCTGCCCCTTCCACAGCCCTTTCGTCAGGGGCGGACGGTTGTAGGGGGGATCGGGTTCCGCCCCGATGACGCCGATCGAGCCCGACGGATCCGCCTCGCGGATGCCCCTGACGGCAGCATCACCGCTCATGCTGGCGCCGATGATGAGGTAGCGGGAATCCGGCACATTCTCGCTTTTCCCCTTGACCGGCAGCGCCCCCTCTGCTAGAGTCTGTGCTTAATTACCATGTGTCCCAGGGCACGGCCGAAACTCTGACGCCCTCCTCACGGAGGGCGTTTTGTCGTTTCTGGGCGGGAACAGGGCGCAGGAACCCGGGAGGGGTGGTGGCGATGAAAGAGCAGATCCGATTGAGCAACGGCGCGAAGACCAGCCCGGCCGAGGTGCTGGCCCTGTGTCAGGAACGCGGTGTGCAGATGGTCGACTACCGGTTCACCGACCTGCTGGGAGCCTGGCAGCACTTCTCATCGCCGGTCGGGGAGCTCTCGGAGAGCATCTTCGCCGAGGGCGTCGGCTTCGACGGCAGCAGCATCCGCGGGTTCCAGCACATCGATGAGTCGGACATGCTGCTGGTGCCTGACGCGGCGTCGGCCCGCGTCGATCCGCTGCTGCGTGTGCCCACGCTCTCGCTGATCTGCGACGTCGTCGATCCCATCACGGGCGAGCGGTACAGCCGCGACCCGCGCTTCATCGCCCAGAAAGCCGAGCGCTACCTGATCACCACCGGCGTCGCCACGACCTCGTACTGGGGGCCGGAGGCGGAGTTCTTCGTGTTCGACGACGTGCGCTACGAGCAGACCCAGCACTCCGCGTTCTACGCCGTGGATTCGGGGGAGGCCGCCTGGAACAGCGGCCGCGACGAGAAGCCGAACCTGGGCTACAAGCCGCGGCACAAGGAAGGCTACTTCCCGGTGCCGCCCGCGGACACGCTGCAGGATTTCCGGTCGGCGCTGGTCCTGAAGATGCAGGAGATGGGCCTGGACGTCGAGGTCCACCACCACGAGGTCGCCACCGCCGGCCAGTGCGAGATCGACCTGCGCTTTGCGTCGCTGACGGAGATGGGCGACCGGCTGACGACCTACAAGTACCTGGTGAAGCAGTTCGCGCGCGACCACTTCAAGACCGCCACGTTCATGCCGAAGCCGATCTTCGGGGACAACGGGTCGGGGATGCACTGTCATCAGAGCCTCTGGCGGGACGGGACCAACCTGTTCTATGACGCCGGCGGCTACGCGCACCTCTCCGACCTGGCCCGCTACTACATCGGCGGGCTGCTGGCGCATTCGGCCGCGCTGATGGCGTTCTGCGCGCCGACAACGAACTCGTACCGGCGGTTGGTGCCGGGGTTCGAAGCGCCCGTGAACCTGGTCTACTCGCGCCGGAACCGGTCCGCCGCGGTCCGCATCCCCGTCTACTCGACCAACCCGAAGACCAAGCGCGTGGAATACCGGCCTCCGGATCCCAGCGCGAACCCGTACCTGGCGTTTGCCGCGATGCTGATGGCGGGTCTCGACGGCGTGGCCCGGCAGATCGATCCGGGCGCGCCGATGGACGTCGATCTCTACGAACTGGCGCCGGAGGAGGCCGCGCAGATCCGGCAGCTGCCGGGCACGCTGGACGAATCACTGGCGGCGCTAGAGCGCGATCACGACTTCCTGCTGACCGGCGAGGTGTTCACGCCCGACCTCATCGAGACGTGGCTGGCCTACAAGCGCAGCCGGGAGATCGATCCGGTGCGGATGCGGCCCCACCCGGCCGAGTTTGTCCTGTACTACGACGTATGAGACAAGCAAACAGCACGACACCCGGTGAGGACGAACCCCGCCGGGTGTCGTTCCTTCGGTCAGGATCCCACCGAGCCTACGATTGGTACACTCGCTTCAGCGGGCAGCACACGCGCACCACGCGCATCAAAAAGCAACCGCGTGGTCAATCTGGTGCCTCGTTAACCGGTGTTAGTGATCCTGCCGGTTATCGACACCCGAACCCATGTCCTCTTCGGTCAGCGCCACGCTGGTGATCGGCGGCAGCACGAAGGCGAACAGGGCCTCTCCGGACGTGCTACTTACTGCTTCTTCCTCGAGCGACTCGAGCGGCACTGTCTCGGGTCGCTCGGCTGCGGCGGCGATCCCCATGGTCAGGAACGCCGTCAGCAGGAGAATCGCGAGCGGTAGCATGAACCGTGTCCGCATCTAGAGTCACCTCCTTGCGGTGGTGAATCCCGACCTCGGACCTCACCGCGCATTTTCCCTGAGCGCTGAGGCCAAAGCAGCATTTTGACAGCGGGACCCAACAACGTGGCGCGTGTCGCAGGGTCAAGCGAGGCAAGATTTCGCCAGTTGTTCTTGCTGCGGCCGGATGTGGTGTTCCTCAACCACGGTTCGTTTGGTGCTTGTCCGCGGGCGGTCATGGCCGTCTATCGGCGCTGGCAGCGGGAACTGGAGCGCCAGCCGGTGGAGTTCCTGGGCCGCCGGTTTCCGGTCTTGATGCGATCGGCCCGCGAGGCCCTCGCGGCCTACGTCGGCGCGCGCGCCGATGACCTCGTCTACGTGCCGAACGCCACGACCGGGCTGAACATCGTCGCACGGTCCCTGCCGCTGCGCCGCGGCGACGAGGTCCTGGGCACCGACCACGAGTACGGAGCGCTGGACCGCACGTGGTCGTTCATCTGCGCCCGCCGCGGTGCGCGCTACACGAGAGCACGCGTCCCCGTGCCGGTGCGCTCCGCACGGCAGGTGGTCGACGCGATCTGGTCGCACGTCACGCTCCGCACGCGCGTGCTGTTCTGCAGCCACATCACGTCTCCCACCGCGCTCATCTTTCCGGTGCGCGAGTTGGTGCGCCGGGCCCGGGCCGCGGGCATCCTGACCGTGATCGACGGCGCCCACGCGCCCGGGCAGATCCCGCTGGATTTGGATCGCCTCGGGGCCGACTTCTACGCCGCCAACTGCCACAAGTGGCTGTGCGCGCCGAAGGGGGCAGGCTTTCTCCACGCCAGGGGCGAGGCGCAGGCGCTGCTGGCCCCGCTGGTGGTGAGCTGGGGGTGGCACAGCGATCGACCCAGCGGCTCCCGGTTCATCGACGAGCAGGAGTGGCAGGGGACGCGGGACATCGCCGCCTATCTGACGGTGCCGGCTGCGATCGACTTCCTCCGCGCGCATCGCTGGGACCGCGTCCGCGCGCGCTGTCACCGGCTGGCCCGGCGGCTGCGCGAGGGGCTGCTGCGCGTCGGGGGGCAAGCGCCGCTGAGCCCGGATTCCGGCCGATGGTACGCGCAGATGGTCAGCGTCCCGATCCCGGCCGCCGACGCCGAGGCGTTGCAGCGCCGTTTGTACGACCGGTTCCGCATCGAAGTGCCCGTGCTGTCCTGGAACGGCCGCACGCTCGTCCGCGCATGCCTGCAGGGATTCAACACCGGCGCCGACGTGCAGGCGTTGATCGACGCGACGGCCGAATTGCTCACGGTGCCGTGAAACTTTCGCGGAAACGGTTTGAGCAGCTGGTAGCACACGCGCTGGACCAGATCCCCGAGCCGATTCAAGATCGCATGCAGAACATCGACGTGGTGATCGAAGACGAACCCACCGACGAGCAGCTCGACACGTTGGACCTGGAACCCGACGACGTGCTGTTCGGCCTCTATGAGGGCACGCCGCTGATCGAGCGCGGCATCACCGCCAACCCGCTGATGCCCGACAAGATCACCATCTTCAAGCGCGCGCTGGAGGAAGCGTGCGAGACCGAAGCGGAGATCACCGAGGAGGTGCGGCGGACGATCGTTCACGAAGTCGCGCACCACTTCGGCATTGATGAGGACAGACTCGCCGAATTGGGGTATGACTGAGCACACAGCCACGCGAGCAAGCGCGGAAGCGAGGACGCCTCCACCATGAACCCGATCGGCATTGTCGTCGAAGCGATCGCCAATCTCTTGCGGATGCTCCGCAACGCGCTGGTGTCCATCGCGCCGGCGCCGGAGTACGTGGTGCTGATGGTGAGCGGGACCCTGCCGGAACGCCGGGTGCCGCCGCCGGGCCTGCTGCGTCGGCTGCTCCCGCTCCCGCTGCCGACGGCGCCGCCGGAAAGTCTGGAGGAGTGGCGCGAGCGGCTGGACGCGCTCGCCGCCGACCCGCGGGTGAAGGGCATCGTCATCAAGATCGGCGAGCTGACCGCCGGGCTGACCGCCGTCGAGGATCTCCGCGCGTCGATCCAGGCGTTCCGCGCCCGGGGGAAGCGCGTCGCCGCGTTCCTTCCGGTCGCGACGCTGCCGTACTACTATCTGGCCAGCGCCGCGGACCTGATCATCGCCCCGGAGAGCCTGGAGTGGGCGCTGTTCGGGTTTCGGACCGAGGCGACGTTTATGCGTGTGGCATTGGACCGGCTGGGGATCGTCCCCCAGTACCACCACATCGCCGAGTACAAATCCGCGGCCAACCGGTTCATCTACCCGCAGTTGCCTGCCGCACAGCGCGAGATGCTCTCGTCGATCCTGGAGTCGATCACCGATGATGTCATCACCGCCATCGCGGACTCCCGGCGGATCCCGCCGGCGGCGGTCCGTGAGGCGATCGATCAAGGATTGAGCGCTTCGCAGGATGCACTGGCGCGCCGTCTGCTCGACCGCGTCGGGTTTGAGGATGAACTGCCGGCCATCCTCGGCGCAGATCACCGCCCGGTCACCGTTTTGCCATGGGCCACGGCGAAAGGGCGGGTCCGCGTGCCGCTGCGCTGGCGGGCGTCGCAGCCCGGCGCGATCGCGGTCGTGCAGCTGTTGGGCGGCATCGTGCCCGGGGAGAGCCGCGAGTTCCCGGTGCCGCTGCCGTTGTTCGGGCCGCGGGTCGCCGGCAGCGAGACCGTGGCGCGGGCGTTCCGGGCCGCCGAGCGGATGCGCGCGGTGAAGGCCGTCGTGTTCCACGTCGATTCCCCGGGCGGATCGGCGATCGCCTCCGATCTGATCTGGCGGGAGGTGGAGCGCGTGCAGCGGACCAAGCCGGTCGTCGTGCACATGGGGAACCTGGCGGGTTCCGGCGGCTACTATGTCGCCTGCGGCGCGAAGTACATCGTCGCCGGGGCCACGACGCTGACCGGGTCGATCGGCGTCGTCAGCGGCAAGTTCGACCTCGCCGGGCTGCTGAGCCGCGTCGGGGGCAAGCGCGAGGTCCTTGCCGTCGGCGAAACGGCGGCGATGCCGTCGATGTTCACGCCGTACACCGAGGCGGAGTGGGCGCGCCTGCGCGCGTGGATGGACGAGGTGTACGTGCGCTTCAAATCCCGCGTCGCCGCGGGCCGGTCCAAACCCATCGGCGACGTCGAGACCATCGCCCGCGGGCGGGTGTGGACGGGCCGGCAGGCGCTGGCCCGCGGACTGGTCGACGAGGTCGGCGACCTGCAGACGGCGGTGCAGCGGGCGAAGGCGTTCGCCGGGATTCCCGCGCACGTCGACGCCCCCGTGCTCACCATCCGCCCGCCGAAGGCGGCGCCGCTTCCGGCGAGCGCCGGACCGGCGGCATGGTTCGATGACGTGCGGCGTCTCATCGACCTGACCGCCGATCACCCGCTGCTGATCGCGACGGATCTGGAGCTCCGATAGGCCAGCGCAGGAGATCGCACCCGACTCCAGAACGTTGCGGTGATGATCGCCGCGGACCATCGCGCCTTTCGTCTTCGCATCCTCCGCAGCGGCAGCAGCGGTAATGCGATCTTCCTCCACGCCGCCGGTACCGGGATCCTCATCGACGCCGGGCTGCCCGCGGAGACGGTGGCGCGCGAACTCGCCGCCGCGGCGGTGTCCTTCGCCGACCTCAGCGCCATTCTGCTGACCCACGAGCACGAGGACCACGCCAAGGGCGCCGCGGCGCTGGCCAGAACGGCCGGCCTGCCGGTGTACGCGAACGAGGGCACCATCCGCGCCGCCGATCTCGCTGGCGCCGCGCTGGAACGGTTCATGACCGGGCAGCCGTTCACGGTGGGAGGCCTGACCATCGAGGCGTTTCCCGTCTCCCACGACGCGGTGGAGCCCGTCGGCTTTGCCATTGCGTGGAACGGGACCCGCGTCCTGGTGGCGACCGATCTGGGCGAGGCCGGTACCGAGATGCTGGAGCGCGCCCGCGACAGCAGCATCATCGTGCTCGAGGCCAACTACGACCTCCGCCTGCTGTCGGTCAGTCCGTACCCGTGGTTCCTGAAGAACCGGATCCTGGGGCTGACCGGACACCTCTCCAACGACGCGGCCGCCCGCGCCGTGGTCGCCGCGGGGCAGTCCGGGCGCCCGCAGACCGTCATGCTCGTGCATCTCAGCGACATCAACAACCTCGCCCCGCTGGCCCGCGACACCGTGCAGTGGGAGCTCGAGCGCGAAGGGATGACGCACGTCCGCGTCCACGCGGTACGGCCGAACGGCACGAGCGACCTCGACGACATCGGCGAACAGGCGCACAGGCGAACAGGCGAACACCTACCGCTGCAATGACGCCGGCGGACTTCGTTTCCGGAAAGCCCAACGAGGCCCTGCGCCGGCACGTCGCACGCATTCTGCGCTCAGCGCTCACCGCGGTGGATCCGGAGCGCGCGGTCCGCAAGTTTGTGCAGCGGCGCAAGACGACGCTGCGCATCGGCCGGCGATCGTATGATCTGAAGCGCATCCACCGCATCTTCGTGGTCGGGGCGGGAAAGGCGGGCGCGCCGATGGCCGCTGCGCTGGAATCGATCCTCGGCGACCGCATCACCGCCGGTATCGTCAACGTGAAATACGGGTATACGCAACCAGTGATGCGCGTGCAACTGGTGGAAGCCGGTCACCCGCTGCCCGACGAGGCCGGACGGCGGGGCGCGGAGGGGATCTTGGAGCTGCTCGCCGGTGCCCGGAGTGACGACCTGGTCATCTGCGTCCTCTCCGGCGGAGGCTCCGCGCTGCTCCCGGTTCCGGCTCCGCCGGTGACGCTCGAGCAGAAGGTGGAGACCACCGCATTGCTCCTGCGCAGCGGGGCGACGATCCAAGAAATCAACACGGTCCGCAAGCACCTCTCCGCCGTCAAAGGCGGCGGCCTGGCCCGCGCCGCGGCACCCGCCCGCCTGGCCGCGATCGTGCTCTCCGATGTCATCGGGGATCCGATCGACGCGATCGCGTCCGGACCGGCGGCGCCCGACCCCACCACCTACGCCGATGCGCTGGCGATCCTCGAGCGCTACGGCCTTGAAGATCGCGTGGCGCCGGCGGTGCTGCAGCGGCTGCGCGACGGTGCGGCGGGCCGGGTTCCGGAGACGGCGAAACCCGGAGATCCGGTCTTTGCGCGGGTGCAGTCTGTCATCGTCGGCAGCAACCGCGCCGCCGCCAGTGCCGCGGTGCGTCAGGCCGCGGCGCTGGGATACCGGTCCCTGCTGCTGACCACATGCCTGGAGGGCGAGGCGCGGGAAGCGGCGCGCGTGCTCGCCGGCGTCGGGCGGAGCACGCGGCTGGCCCGGATTCCCCACGCTCCGCCGGCGTGCGTGATCGCCGGCGGGGAAACCACGGTCACCGTCCGCGGGGGAGGCAAGGGCGGGCGCTGTCAGGAGTTCACGCTCTCGGCGGCGCTGGCCATCGACGGATGGCCGGACGTCGTGGTCGCGGCGTTCGGCACCGACGGCACCGATGGGCCGACCGATGCCGCGGGAGCCGTGGCCGACGGAACGACGGCTGAGCGTGCCCGCCGGGCGGGGTTGAATGCCCGCCGCGCGCTGGCGGCGAACGACGCGTATCCATTTTTCTCGGCGCTGGGTGATCTCATCGTGACCGGACCGACCAACACCAACGTGAACGATCTGTACCTGGTCCTCGTGGGACGGAGTGGGACGTCGTAATGCGCGTGCTGTCCTGCACCTCCGAAGCCGTGCCATTCGCCAAGACCGGCGGGCTCGCCGATGTGTCCGGGGCACTGCCGGCCGCGCTCGCCGCAGCGGGGTGCGACGTGCGGGTCGTGCTGCCGCGCTACGGGAGTATTCCGACCTCCGGCCTCACCGTCGTCGGCCGCGTCGATGCCGGCGTCGCCGGCACCCGGCTGACGGGGACCGTCTATGAGACCAGGCTGCCGGACACCCAGGTCGGCGTGTGGTTGATCGACCGGCCGGAGTACTTCGACCGCCCGGGCCTGTACGGCGAGGGCGGGCGGGACTATCCTGACAATCTCGCGCGGTTCACATTCTTCTGCCGCGCGATCCTGGCGTGGAGCCAGCTGCAGACGTGGCGGCCTGATCTCATCCACTGCCACGACTGGCAGACGGCGTTGATCCCGGCGCTGACTGCCGCAGGACAGGGCCCCGCGATCCCGACGGTGTTGACCATCCATAACCTCGCGTATCAGGGACTCTTTCCGGCTGCGGAATTCTCGATGACGGGTCTCCCGCCCGGATTGTTCACCATGTCCGCCCTGGAG
>JBIOXT010000084.1:0-3814 GCA_044869795.1 bacterium
TTCCGGTCGTTCGAGACCTACAACATGGTCGCGCTGCTGTACCTGATCATGACGCTGATCGGATCGATCGGGGTGCGCGGGCTGGAACGCCGGGCGTCAAGAGGAAAACACTAGCAGGCTCGCCCGACTACGTATCCGTGGATCGGGAGGAGAGGGTGGGGCTCGCTGCCCCCGAGTACGCGGGGGACTTCGTCCCCCGCACCCCCTCAGGTCGCAGGTTCATCCACCGTTTCCCACCAGAACGAAAAGGACCGCATCAGCTTGGCCCGAATGCTCTCGCTGCAACACGGTCCTTTTCGTTCTGGTGGGCGGTGCAGGACTTGAACCTGCGACCTCATCCATGTCAAGGATGCGCTCTAGCCAGCTGAGCTAACCGCCCGGCATCATCGATTATACGGCGGAAGCGGCGAATCTGGAATGGAGGGATGCTGGTGAAATTCATCAACGCGATCCTCGCGGTCGTGCTGCTGACCGTTGGATCGCCGCTCGGAGGTCACGGGCTCAGGACTGCAGGAGCCGCAGCCTATCCCCCCGATCTGGCGTCTGCACAGCGGATCGTTCCCGCCGTCCGTGTCGGGCCGTGGTCGCTGACGATGGGCATCGCCGGGTTGAAGCGGGCCCTCGGCGGTCCATCGACATCCGCGACCCGTCCGATGTTCGATCAGCGCCCGGGCATGATTGCGTTCGTGTGGAAGCTTCCGTCCGGTACGCTGACGGCGTGGTCGGCCGACGGGCGTGCGATCGGGTACCTCGAGCTGCGCGACAACAAGACCTACCGTACGGCGAAGGGGATCGGCGTCGGGTCCAACAGCATGGACGTGCAGGCCGCCTACGGTCCGCCCGCCACCCGCACGGCCATTCCCGGGGCGTCCCGGTACATCTATGATGCGCTCGGGCTGGCGGTGTTCACCCAGGGAACGTCCACAGGGTTCATGGTGGTGGGGGTGGACGTGTTCCGCCCGGGAACCGCCAAGACGTACTGGAAGTTCTAGATGCGTCTGCTGGTTGCGACCGCGCTCCTCTGGATCGCGGCGGCGGCGCCGGCGTTGGCGGCAGGCGCACCGGCCGGCCGGCCCAGCGGGCCCGTCCGCGTCGAGGTCGGCCTGGACCTCCTCAACCTGGGCAGGTTGGACACGGGCAGCGGGACGTACACCATGGACCTCTATCTCTCGTTTCACTGCAACCGGCCGTGCGAACCGTCCAGCTTTGAAATCATGAACGGCCGGGCCACACACCGCGTGGCGGTCGATGACAAACCGCTCCAGAAAGTGTTCAGGGTCCAGGCGGATCTCACGGCGCCGATCAACCTGCGCGACTACCCGTTCGATTCGCACAAACTGAGTTTCATCATCGAGGACGGCAAGGTCGCTGCGCAGGGAGCGCTCGGGCAGACCATCGACGAACAGATCTACCTCGTGGATCCCACCCGCACCGCCGTCTCGCCGTTGGTGCAGGTCACCGGTTGGACCGTGGACCCGCGCTGGCGCGCAGCGACGTCGGACGACGTCTACCCGACGTTCAAGGAGATCTACTCCCGGTACGAGTTCTCCCTCCGCATCGTGCGCCCGCTGCTGACCGCAGTCCTGAAGGTGCTGCTGCCCGCGATCTTCCTGGTGGTCGTCGGCATGCTCGGCCTGCTGCTGGCTCCGGACAAGGTCACGCAGCGGCTGACCGTGGGGACCTCAGCCCTGGTCGGGTCGGTCCTCCTGCACCTCAACCTGACGTCGACGATCCCGCCAGTGGGGTACTTGACCTTCGCGGACAAGTTCATGCTCATCAACTACGTCCCGCTGGTCCTCTCGGTCGGCGCCACGGTCTGGATGCTGCAGCTCACCGATCGGAAGCAGGATGCGCGCGCGCACCGCGTGCACACCATCTCCGGGATCAGCATCCCGGTGATCTGGATCGTGCTGCAGGGAGTGAACCTCCTGACGCTGTGAGGGCCTAAACGATTCCGACCCGATTGCCGCCGGCGCCCTTCACGCGGTACATCGCGCGGTCGGCGGCATCGAGGAGGTCCTGGCTCCCCAGGCCGTCCCGGGGAAACGTAGCCACGCCGATGCTGGCCGACAGCGTCACGCCTTCCAGCAGGGAGAGGTCTTCCACGTTCGCGCGGATGCGCTCGGCAACGCGCAGTGCTTCCCCCCTGGTGGTCTGCGGGAGCACGAGGACGAACTCGTCCCCACCGAAGCGCGCCGGGAAGTCCGATTCGCGGCTGGATCGCCGCAGGGCTTGGGCGAGACGCCGCAGCAGGTCATCCGCCCGCAGGTGTCCGTGGCGATCGTTCACGGCCTTGAACCCGTCGAGGTCGACGACGACCAGCGAGAGGGGCACGTTGTACCGCGTGGCCCGCCGCACCTCGCGCCGGAGGTGGTCCCGCAGGGCCCGCCGGTTGCCCAGCCCGGTGAGCGCGTCGGTGAGCGCCAGACGGCTGATCTGCCTGACCTGCAGCCGCATCCCCGACAGCACGAGCGCGACGGCGTAGAACATCCCGACGTAGCTGATCAGAAAGGCCATCGACATATGCATCGGCCACAGCGTGCCGGCGAAGGGGATCAGGCGGAACCGGATCAGGGTGGTGATGCCCACCAGGAACGCCGTACTGAGTGTGGCGCTGGCGAGCGCCGCCGCGGGCCCGCGCAGCGTGCCCTCCACGGCCATTGACAATGCATAGACCCACACAAACGGGCTTTGCACGCCGCCGGTCGAGGCGACCCCAACGGAGAGCAGGAGGAGGGCGACCAGCATGTGCACGGGCGGCATCCACGCCTGATAGCGCCCCTGGTCGATGAGACGTTGCTGGGCCAGCGTGAACAACGCGACGGCACCGGCGATGCCCGCGACCAGCCAGATCGGCACGGTCGCCCCGGCCAGCCTGGCCAGCAGGACGACAATGACAACGAGGACGGTCGCTCCCAGCGTCAGCCGCAGCGCGAGTCGGTGGGCGAAGACCGGGCTGTCAGACGTGGGGAACCACGGCCCGGCCAGCGCGGGAGGATCATCGTCTTCGTGGGCACGAAGAGGCTGCTCCTGGTGGCGGGGGGCATCAGGAGTCACATCATCCTTATACCCGCGTGCTTCGATCGCAGACGATCATGCACCCGTCTGGAGAGGTGATCACGCGCTAGGCGGGAATCGTCGTTCCAATGCGTGCGGTGGTGCAGCGGGTGACCGAGGCGGGCGTCCGGGTGGCGGGTCAGCCGGTGGCGCGCATCGGCGTCGGACTCGTCGTGCTGCTGGGCGTCAGCGCTGCGGACACCCCCGCCGACGCCGATGCGCTTGCCGAAAAGATCGCCAATTTGCGCATCGTCGGCGATGAGGCGGGGAAGATGAACCGGTCGGTCCTCGATGCCGGCGGAGAGGTCCTCTCGGTGTCGCAGTTCACACTCTACGGAGACACCAGCCGGGGCCGCCGGCCGAGCTTCGTGCATGCGGCCGAGCCGGCCCTGGCCGAGGCGCTGTACGAGCGGTTCAACGAGCGGCTCCGCGCGCTGGGCGTTCCGGTGCGCACGGGCACCTTTCGGGCGATGATGTCAGTGGAGATTCACAACGATGGACCGGTGACCATTCTCCTCGATACCGATGAGAGCGCGCGGCAATCGGGAAGCGAGGAAACAAGGAAACGAGGAAACTAGATCTCGTTTCCCCGTTTCCTCGACAACTCGTTTCCTAGGTTAGTCGACCGTAAACGTGAAGTCCGGCGCGGGGAACCGCAGGAAGCCGATCTGCAAGGCCCACTCCAGCGTATTCGCGCCGCGGACGAGCGGCAGGGTGATCGAGAAGTTCCCCCGGCTGATCGAGCCCCGCGACGTGG
>JBIOXT010000085.1:0-4373 GCA_044869795.1 bacterium
GAACACGTTGACCCCGCGGACGATGAGCATGTCGTCCACGCGGCCTACGATACCGCCTTCAGCCCGCACGAACGTCCGACCGCACGCGCACGCCGCGCGGTTGAGCCGCACCAGGTCACCGGTGCGGTAGCGGATCGCCGGCGATCCCCAGCGGCCCAGATTCGTGACGACGAGCTCGCCGCGCCCGTTCGCGGCCGGGGTCCCCGTTATCGGGTCGATGACTTCGACTATGAACTCGCTCTCGTTGAAGTGCGCCCCACCCGGCTGCACGATGCACTCGAACCCCAACGCGCCTACTTCTGTCATGCCGTAGTGGTCGAAGCATTTGGCCCCCCAGGACTCCTCAATACGGCGCTTCGTCCCGGGGATGTTGGCGCCCGGCTCTCCTGCATGGATCGTGGCTCGCACGGACGTCGCCGCGGGTTCGATCCCCTGTTCTCTCGCGACCTGCGCCAGGCGCAGCGCGTAGGATGGGGTGCAGACCAGCACGGTGGCGCTGGCCTCGATGAGGTTTCGAAGCCGCAGCACGGAATCCTGGCCCCCACCTGGGATCGCGAGCGCGCCGAGACGCGCGGCCGCGTCAAACCCGGCCCAGAAGCCGATGAACGGTCCAAACGAAAACGGGAAGAACACTCGGTCTTCGGCGCGCACACCGGCCGCGCGGTAGACGAACGTCCAGCAGCGGGTCCACCAGTCCCAAGATTCGGCCGTGTCGAGCCACCGAAGCGGCTTGCCGGTCGTCCCCGACGTCATGTGAAAACGGGTGTAGCGCTCGACGGGATAGGTCAGCATGCTGCCATACGGCGGGCGGGCCTCCTGATCGTCGACCAGCTCCCGTTTCGTCGTCAGCGGAAGACGCCGAAACTCGTCCATCGTTCGAATGGCGCCGACGTCGCCCGCGCCGGCATCCTTCCACTTGCGCCGGTAGAAAGCATTTTGCGCCGCGACCTCGGCCAGCAGCGCCCGCAGCCGCCCGACCTGCAGCTGTTCGAGGGCCGCGCGGTCGAGGGTCTCGAGCTCGCGATCGAAGAACGGGACTTCGGGGGGCGCGGCGCGGGCGCTCATCCGGCAGCTGTCTTCATAGATGGGACGGAGGTTCTTCAGCGTCGATCCCGGCGAGTTCCTTCAGCGCCCGTCCGACGTACACGCGAACCATCTGCTTGCGGTAGCGCAGGGTCAGGTCGGCGTTATCGAGGGGCTTGGCCGGTGTGAAGGCGGCTCCCGCGGCGGCCTCGATCACGCCCGCATCCAGGGTGCGCCCGATCAGCGTCTGCTCGGCCGCGTGCGCGCGAAGCGGCATCGGCGCGACCGCCCCCAGCACCAGTCGCGCGCCGGCCAACGCCCCGCCGGCGTCGAACCGGACCGCGGCGGCCACGCCGAGGATCGGAAAGTCGATGCTGCCTCGGCGTCGCAGCTTCCAGTAGGTCGCCCGCCAGCCGTCGGGCGGCGGAATCTGGATGTCGACCAGGATCTCATCGGGCCGCTTTCCCAGATAGGCAATCCCATCGTCGCGGTAGAGGTCGGCGGCGGCGATGACCCGCTCGCCCGCCGGGCCGACCAGACGCATTTTGGCGTCGAGGGCGATCATGACGGGCGCCAGGTCCGAGGATGAGATGGCCCAGCACTTCGACCCGCCCGGGGCGACCCAGCACACATCGCCGTCCTTCTTCATGCAGAAGTTGATCGACTTCCGCCACCAGTACGGCATGTTGTAATAGTTGCAACGCGTATCCACGAGCAGGTTGCCGCCGACCGTCCCCATGTGGCGAATCTGGGGGTTTGAGATGAGGCCGGCCGCCCGACCAAGCACTGGGTACCATGCCGCCGCCAGCGGGTGCGCGGCCAGGCGGCCCAGGACGGTGGCCGCCCCGATCGTCAGCCCGTCGCGCTCGTTGCCTCGGATGCCGTCCAATTCGCGTAGCCCACGCAGCCCGACGAGCACCTTTGGCTCGAACTGCCGGCGCTTCATGTTGGGATACACGTCCGTGCCCCCCGCGACGGCCATTGCACGCGCGCCGCCGTCGGACAGCATGCGCACGGCCTCGCCGAGCACGCGCGGTGCGAGATACGTGAACGCCGGCAGCCGCAGCATCAGACGATCGCCTTCCGCCATCCGGCCGGGGGTTCGACCCGAATCGGGGTCTTGAACGCGATCGAGGGCACCCGTGTGGGTCCGATCCGGCCCGTCCCTCCCTTGCGGAGATCGGTCAGCGACGCCAGGATCTTGTCCGGCGTGATTGGCGTCTCATCGATCGCGATGCCCAGGGCGTCGCGCACCGCGTTCGCGACCGCCGGGATGACGGGGAGCAGCGGGCCCTGACCGACCTCCTTCGCCCCGAAGGGTCCTTCAGGGTCCACCGACTCGACGATGAACGATCGGATCTCCGGCGTCTCCAGCGTGGTCGGGCTCTTGTACTCCAGCATGGACGGAAACTTGTGCACGCCGCGTCTGAAGACTTGCTCTTCCATCAAGGCCTCGCCGAGCCCCATGTAGACGCTGCCTTCGATCTGTCCCTCGACCAGCAGCGGGTTGATGGCGCGGCCGACGTCGTGCGCGATCCAGACCTTCTCAACCTTCACCTCGCCGTTCTCCGGATCGCACTGCACCTCGACCGCGCACGCGGTGTACGAGTACGCGGGCGACGGCCCGACGCCCGACCCCTTGTATGGCCCTGACAACTTTGGCGCGCGATAACTCCCGGTCGTCGCCAGCAGGCCACATCGCGCCTCGGCGACGCCGACGGCCTCGGACCAGCTCAGCCCGCGCTCGGGTTGGTCCTTCACGTAGACGCGACGGTCCGCAGCCACCAGCACGTCGTGCGGGACCTCGAGCGTCTCCGCCACGGCCCGAAAAATGATGTCTCGCATCTTCGTGGCGGCTTCGAGCGCCGCGTTCCCGGCCATGAAGGTCACGCGGCTCGAATACGATCCGAGATCGATGGGCGTGAGATCGGTATCCGCCGTCACCAGCGTGATGTCCGACGGCTCGACCCCCAGGATTTCGGCGGCCGTGTAGGCGAGCACCGAGTCCGAGCCCTGGCCGATGTCGATGGCCATCGAGTAGAGGGTCACCCCCCCGCCCCGATCGACCTTGATCTGGACCTCGGACTGCGGCATGTCGTTCCAGTAGATCGGCAGGCCGGCACCGCACATGTACGCGCCGACCGCGACGCCGACCCCGCGCCCGCGCGGCAGCCGGCCGTGCTTGGCCTGAAAACCCGACGCCTCGACCACGCGGTCGAGACACTCGCGCAGCCCGCACGAGGTGATGCGCAGGTAGTTTACAGTCATCGAGTTCGGCTCGACCAGGTTGCGCAGCCGCAGCGTCACCGGGTCGATGCCGAGATCGGCGGAGGCTTTGTCGAGCTGACACTCGAGAGCGTAGCGCGGCTGCGGCGTGCCGTGCCCGCGCTTTGGCCCGCAGGGCGGCTTGTTCGTAAAGACGCGCAGCCCCTCGAACTTGTACCGAGGGATCGTGTATGTCGTCGTCTGCAGCGCCCCGGTGTAGTACGTGCTCGCGACGCCGTACGACCCATACGCGCCGCCGTCCAGAAACGACTTGAAGTGCATCGCGGTGATGCGTCCGTCGCGGCGAAATCCGGTCTTCACCCACATCAGCGTGGGGTGCCTCCCGCGATGGATATAGAACACCTCTTCACGCGTACACGTGATCTTCACCGGACGGCCCGTCATCATCGAGAGTTTCGCCGCGGCGATCTCGTGGGAGAATGGATCGGTCTTTCCGCCAAACCCACCGCCGACCGGCGTCGCGATCACCCGGATCTGGCCCGCCGGACGCTCGAGCACTTTCTCCAGCGCGCGGTGGACGTAGTGCGGCGTCTGGGTCGACGTCCAGACCGTCAGCCTGCCGTCCGGCTCGTACGAGGCGACCGCCGAGTGCTGCTCCATCGGCAAGTGCGTGTTGCCCTCGAAGAAGAACACATCCTCGCGGACGTGGTCCGCCTCGCGAAAGCCTTCGTCCACGTCGCCAAACTCGAGCGCGACCATCTTGTGGATGTTTGGACCGTCCCCATAGTCGTGGATGCGGACATCCTCGCGCGCCAGCGCATCCTCGATCGTCATGATCGCTGGTAACGGATCGTAGATGACGTCGATAAGCTCGAGCGCGCGCTCGGCGGTCTCCTCGTCGATCGCGGCCACCGCGGCCACCGGATCCCCGACGTAGCGGACTTTGTGGATCGCCAACGTCTCTTCATCCTGGCTGACAGGGAGGATCCCAAACTTGATCGGGAGCGCGGCACCGGTCAACACCGCGGCGACGCCGGGCAGCGCCGCCGCGCGGCTGGTATCGATGCGCGTGATCAACGCGTGCGCCTGGGTACTGCGCAGCAACCGGCCGTGGAGCATCCTGG
>JBIOXT010000086.1:0-11977 GCA_044869795.1 bacterium
CATGCCCAGGCCGCGGACCTCGCCGAGGTGCGCGGCCGCATCGGGCGCCGAGAACCCGCGATGGACGATCCCGTTGACGGCCAGCGCCACCGCCAGCGGATCGTCCTTGCCTGGATACGTCACGTTCCGGCCCACCAGCGCACCGCGCACGGTCCCGCCGGCGCGCATGCCTGAGGCAAACTCCTCAAGGATGCCGGTGGGATCGCCCCGCGATTCGCCCCCCAGCATCAGGATCGGACAGGTCGTGGCCAGCGCGACCCGCTCGAAGCCGTCACAGTAAGGAATCTTCAACCACGTCTGTGCCGAGGAGGCCCCGAGGCCGGAGGCAACGCCCACCACCTTGATCAGCGCGTCGGGCGTCCGCAGCATCTTCACGTTCCCGTCGGCACGCTGGACCATCAGCGCTTCGAGGAACACCGGCAATCCCCGCGCGGCGCAGTCGTTGATGGCCTGCACGCAGTACATGACCGTCTCCAGCGATTCCCGCTCATCGGGATCGAGGCGGAACATGACCTTTGCGCCGTCCAGCCGCCGCTGGGCGATCTGCGCGGCGGTGAACCCGGTCATACGGTCGTCGAGCTCGAAAACCGCGCCGGCGAGGCCTCCCCGGTTCATGCAGCCGATGAGGACCTTGTCGTCGAGGAACCCTGGACCGCCGAGCTCCCGGTCCAGCCGGTTGACAATCAGCAGGTCTTCGAGAATGTCCGGCGTGGTCATCACGCCGTCAAACTCCTCAGCCGTGATCACACGCAGGATGCGCGCCAGGAGGTGCCAGCGGTTGCCCATGGCCAGCGGATCGTCGCCCACGCCCACCACCATCCGCGCCGGATGGTCCGCGGCCAGGATCGCCAGGCGGCCGTCGCGCGTCACATTCGGCCGGCGCTGGCGCGATTGAGCTTCCTCTGTGACGATCTGCGGCCGCGTCACCCGCGCCTCAGTAATGCGGTCGAAGAGTTCGCGTGGAAAGAACTCGTCCGGGCGAAACTCAAAGCTGCCGATGGCGTAGCGCAGCGACATCAGCGCCCCTCCGATTCCACCGGCTCCCCGGGCAGCAGGTAGAGGCCGGACGGACGGAACCGCAGTTTCACCTGCGATCCGATCGGCAGGGGTCCGCGCGGAGACAGCGGCTCAGCCACGATGACCTCGCCGGCGGCGGTCTCGATCAAGTATTCGGTTACCGTGCCCATGAAGAAGGCCGACCGGATCGTCCCGGGCAATCCCTCGCCGTCGGTATGGACCTCGATCGTTTCCGGCCTGGCCATGACGGCCACCGGTCCGCGCGGGGCATCGTCCTGTGCAAACGGAAACGCGTACGTCCCGACGCTGACCGTCCCGTCTTCGTGACGGCCCGGCAGCAGATTGGCTTCGCCGATGAAATCGGCCACAAAGCGCGTCGCCGGCCGCCGGTAGAGATCCGACGGCGAGCCGACCTGCTCCACGCGCCCCTGGTTCATGAGCACGATCACATCCGAGAGCGCCAGCGCCTCGGCCTGATCGTGGGTGACGTAAATGCTGGTGATGCCCAGGCGGCGCTGCAGCTCGCGGATCTCCGCACGCACGCGCTTGCGCAGCTTGGCGTCGAGGTTGGACAGCGGTTCGTCGAACAGCAGCACCTTGGGCTTCATCACCAGCGCCCGCGCCAGCGCCACGCGCTGCTGCTGGCCGCCGGAGAGCTGCGCGGGATAGCGCGGGCCCACCTGCGGCAGTCCGACGAGCGCGAGGACCTCGGCGACCTGCGCAGTGATCTCCTGGGGGGCGAGCCGGGCGATGCGCAGACCGTAGGCGACATTCTCGAAGACCGTGAGGTGCGGAAAGAGCGCGTAGGATTGGAAGACCATCGTTACGCTGCGGTTGCTCGCGGGCAGGGCCGTCACGTCCTCGTCCCCGATCCGCACGCGGCCGGAGGTCGGGTACTCCAGCCCCGCGATCATCCGCAGCGTCGTCGTCTTCCCGCACCCCGACGGCCCCAGCAGCGTCACCAGCTTCCCCGCGGGGATCTCGAGGCTGAGCTCGTCGACCGCCACGAATGACCCGAAGCGCTTGGTCACGCGCTGCAGGTGGACCGGCACGGCCGTCATGTCGTCATCGCTTCTCCGGCGGCCCGGGTATCAAGCCGCCGGTTCACGGCGTACAGCAGCAGGACGACGGCGATCATGAAGATCGTCAGCAGCGACGCCAGCGCGGCGCCCCGGCCGAGACTGCCGTACTCGACGTATGAGAGGATCTGCGTCGTCGCCAGGTTGTGCCCCGGCGTGATCAGGAAGATCACCTGGCTGACGGCGGTCATCGCGCGCACGAACGCGAAGACCAGCCCCGACAGCAGCGCGCCGCGGGCCAGCGGCATCACGATCCGCCGCAGCGTCGTCGGCGAATTCGCCCGGAGCATCGTGCTGGCCTCCTCCAGCGAACGGTCGATCTGGTGGATGGCGGCGATGCCGGACCGGATGCCGACCGGCATGTTGCGGAAGACGAAGGCCAGAATGAGGATCAGCTCGGTGCCGGTGAGCAGCAGCGCGCCGGTGTTGAAGGCGAGGATGTACCCGATGCCCATGACCGTCCCGGGGACGGCAAATGACAGCATCGACCCGAATTCCAAGCCGCCGCGGCCGGGAAAGTCGACGCGGGTCACCAGATAGGCGATCAGGAAGCCCAGCACCGTGGACGGAATGGCCGCGTACGCGGACAGCCGCGTGCTCGTCCAGAACACCTGCCACCCCGTGGGGGACAGCGCCTGCAGGTGCTGCAGGGTCAGGGTGTAGTCGAAGCCCCACAGTTTCGTGATGCTGCCGATGAACACGGAGCCGTACAGGGAGACGATCACGGCCAGCCAGACCAGGAAGACCGCCGAGACGGCGTAATCCATTGCCGGCGGCAGCGGCCGGGATCGGGCGCCTGACGGTTTGCCGGTGACCGTAACGTAGGAGCGGCGGCCGATCCAGTAGCGCTGGATGAGGAAGGTCGACAGGGTCAGCAGCAGCAGGACCACGCCGTAGACGGCGGCTTCGTTGGGGTTGAACCGCCCGATGATCGCGAAGAAGACCTCGGTCGCCAGAAACGGCACCCCGCCCCCGACGATGATCGGGTTGCCGAAGTCCGCGAGGCTCTCGATCGCCACCAGCAGGAAGGCATTGGCGATGCCCGGCCGGGCCAGGGGCCAGATGATCGTCCGCAGCACGTGCCACCGCGACGCACCCAGCGTCTCCGCCGCCTCCTCCATCGCCGCGTCCATCGCCTGCACGACGCCTTCCAACACGAGGTAGGCGATCGGCGCGAAGGCAAGGATCTGGGCCACCGCCACGCCGAGGGGTCCGAAGAAGATCCCGGTGGACAACCCGAGCAGGCCGTTGGTGACGAAGCCGCGCCGTCCAAACATGTAGATCAAGGCCAGCCCGAGCACAAACGGCGGCGTGATGATCGGCAGGATCGAAAATGGCCCCAACAGTTTCCGTGAGCGCAGGCGCGAGCGCTGCGCCAGCAGCGCAAACAGGAACCCCAGCGCGGTGGACACGCCGGCGACGACGATCGCCAGCAGCACGCTGTTGCGCAGCGCCCCGAATGCGAGGTACAGCACGGCGAGCACCCAGGCCAGGATGCCGGCGGCGCCGGCGGCAAGAGCAGCGCGCGCGATCGTGCGGCCCCGGCGCGTGACCAGGAGGATCAGGCCGGCGGCGACCGCCGCCGCCACGCCGATTCCGGCGGCGAGCGCCGCCTCGTTCCGCGGCGTCGCAGGGTTGTTCAGCAGAAAGAATGCCGGTGACCGCAGGGTCGCGACCACGGTGTCCAGCGTGAGCGATCCTTTGACCAGGACACTCGCCTGGAGGACCGTCCACAGCGGGTACAGGATGAAACCGGCCACAAACGCGGCGACCCAGAGAATGCTGGTGGCCAGAAAGGCATCCGCGTGGAGGATGCCCAACAGCGCCAGGCCGGTGCCGAGAACCGCGAGGAACCCAAACACCGCGACGACGGCGCCGGGGCCGACCGGTTGGCCCGTGGCCGTGAGGTGAACGACGGTCACGGCGACGCCGCCCGCGCCCAACGCGGCGGCGATGCGGCCCCGTTCCGATAACGGCCGCGGCAGGACACCGGTCAGCAGGCCCAGCGCGGCGATGGCGGCCACCGCCACGACGAGCGGGAACTCTCGCATCAGCTGGACGCCGGCTGATCCCGGAACGAAGACGAAGAGATCTCGGCCCGTCCGGGCCCACGGCAGGAGCAGGACGCCCAGCAGCGTCAGCCCGCTCCACACGATGAGGGTGGCGTTGGGCGCGGATTGCGCAGCCGGCAGCGTCAGCGTGCGTGCCATTAGTCCATAACGAACGAGCCTCGTGCCTCGAGTCTCATTCCTCGCAATACGAGGCACGAGGAACGAGGCACGGTTCCTCTTACTTGGGCAGCGGAAACACCTCGTCTGTCCACTTCTTCACCAGCGCATCGCGCACCGCGGAGCTGCCGAACTTGGCAAAGTCGTACTTGATCACCCTGAAGTCTTGGAAGCGCGGCGCCACCCGGGGGACGGGCGTCTTGGAGTTGGAGGGAATCTGATACGACTGCCCCTGCGACGCGGCCAGCGACTGCGCCGCCGGCGTCAACGCCCAGTTGATGAAGGCCATCGCGTTCGCCCGGTTGGGCGTCGCCTTGACCAGGCTCAACCCGCCGATCTCGTATCCGGTCCCGTCCGACGGCGCGTTGTAGACGATCGGGAATCCCTGCAGCACCTGATCGACCGCATCGTGGATGAAGGTGATCCCGATGGCGATCTCACCGCGTCCGGCAAGCTGGCCGGGGGCCGCTCCGCTGCGGGTGTACTCGGTGATGTTGCGGTGCACACGCTTGAGCAGGTCGAAGGCGCCCTGTTCCCCAAACAGCTGGACCAGGGTGGCGAGCATCGTGTACCCGGTCCCTGACGTGCTCGGATTGGGATAGGCGACCAATCCCCTGAAGCGCGGGTCGGCAAGATCGGTCCAGACCCTGGGCGCCGGCAGACTCTTGGACTTCAGGAGCCGGTCGTTGATGGCCCAACCAAGGATGCCGGCGTACAGCGGGATGTAGTAGGGCCCTCTGGCGCCGGTCACGGCCTCGCGGAGTTCCGGACGGAGATCGTTCCACGCTTCAGGCCGTACGAACTCGGTCAATCCGTCCTGGTTCGCCACGATGTGCGGATCGCCGGTGCCCCCAAACCAGACGTCGAACGAGGGGTTCTGCCGCTCGGCCCTCAGCCGCGCCAGCGCTTCCCCTGAGCTGAGCCGCACGAAATCCACTTGAATCCCCGTAGCTTTCGGAAACTCGGCTTTGACCGCGTCGCACCAGGCCGGGTTGGGGCTGCACAGCACCGTCACCCTCGCGGCGGGCGCGGCCGACGCCGCCGTCAACGTCGCCAGCATGCACGCCAGGACCAGCAGTGCCAATCTCTTCATGCCATCCCCTCCTCCGTGATCGATCGTGGATCGTCGGTCGTGATGAGTCCTCGTAAGTGTCGGACGGTCTGCGCGGCCGCCGCCGCCGGGTCCGGCAGCGGCAGGACCTCCGCCGAGAGGTATCCCGCGTAGTCGATCTCCTTCAGCACAGTGACGATCTCCTCGAAGTCGATGTGCCCCCAGCCGGGGGCGCGGCGGTTGCTGTCGGCGACGTGAAGGTGAGCGAGCCGATTGCCGCAGCGCCGCAGCGCGCCGGCCGGTGACGCCTCCTCGATGTTCATGTGGAAGGTGTCGGCCAGCACCGCCAGGCGGTGCGACCCGGCCCGATCCGCGAGATCGAGTGCCTGATCGACCGTCGCCACGTAGTCCGTTTCATACCGGTTGATCGGCTCGATGAGGATGCGCACCTCGCCTCTCTCGGCGGCCGGCAGCACCTGCCGCAGGCTGTCGAGGAATCGCCGATCGGTGTCCTCCTCGCTGTCTTCGATGCGGCCGCGCAGCAGACCGATGATCACAGGCACGCGCAGACGGGCAGCAGCATCCAGGTGGCTGTCGAGTCGTTCGATGGCCCGAGCCCGGATGCCTGCGTCGAGACTGCTGAGGCTGAGCGCGTCCCGCAGGTAGGCCTGCCCGGTCCCGATCGCCGAGATCGCGAGCCCGGCGTCGGCGACCCGCGCCGCCACACGAGCCAGGTCGATGGCCGCGGGATCACGTACCGCCAGCTCGACCCCGTCATAGCCCAGCCCCTCGGCCAGGCGGATCCCCTCCTCCCACGACCCCCGCACGGCAACCGCACTGAATTCGGTATCCTCGACCGAGATGACCAGGCTGAGCTTCACGGCAGCTCGGGTTTCAAGGCGGCCAGCCAAGCGAGTAAATGGATTTGCCGCCCTTGGCGGGCCCTTTGAGGATCGCGTCCAGTTCCTCCTTGTCCCGCTCGGTAACCAGCTCGATCGGCGGCAGCTGGCCCGGTGGAAACGTCTTGAGAATGTCGGTGACGAGTTTTTCGACGTAATCCAGCAGGGCCTCGACGCCAGGCAGCGCCTTCTCCGCGGTCGCCAGCGATGGTTTGCCGACCACCCCCTCGATGTAGGCCTTGACCTCGATCGGCCCTGCCCCGATATGTCCGTACCAGTTGATCGGCCGGCGCAGCAGGTTGCCCGCCTTGTCCACGTGCCCTTCGGGCAGGAATCCGAAGGGGTTGTTGTCGACCGCCCATTCCTGCTTCATCAGTTCGGGGAAGAGCGCCAGGCACCAGCTCGTCTCGACTTCATCGGCATGGATGAACGGCGTCTCATACGGGCCGCCGTCGGCCACCAGACCGAAGTGGTTCGGCACCGCGTGATACCAGTTGAGGTTGATGATCAGCGCGGGCACGCGATAGCGTTTCCCGAACTGGTGGATGGCCGTGGGGATGACATATTCCTGGCCGTGGCCGTTCAGCAGGATCTGCTTGCGGAACCCCATGTTCCAAAACCCGGCGATCATCGAGCGCAGGAATGCGGTGAAGACATCCTCGGGGATGGGGACGGTGCCGACCATGCCCAGGTGGTGGTACGGATGCGAGCCCCACCACAGGGGCGCCGACACCGTGCAACCGGTGCGCTCGGCGACGGCTTCGGCCATCCGGCTGACCAGGAAGATGTCTTCCCCGATCGGCGCATTGGGTCCGTGTGCCTCAGTGGCTCCCAGCGGCACGATCAAAACGTCGTTGGTGCGGAGGCGTTCCTCGATGTCGCGTTGGGTCATCGTCTGCAGGTAAATCCCGGTGCGCTTGTCCATATGGCCGCCTTGCGGCGGCAACTTCCACTTCGGCATGTTCGGGTCTCCTCTGCGTGTGTTGGGGGGTCGACACTACGCCTTCACAGTCTCCCCCGTCTTCACGCCTCTGCGTTCAAGATGTGGATCCGCTCCGGAGGGACTTCCAAAAACACATCGCCGCTCATCGTCTCATCGCCCGGCGAGGGCACGTCGACGATCCAGCGCATGCCGTCGACGTCGACCCAGTATCGCGCCAGCGTTCCCAGGAAGCTCATGGCGGCGATCCGGCCGGCCAGCACGTTGTCGACTCCCGGAGGGCGCTCGCGCCGTAACTGGACCGCCTCCGGCCTCAGCACGAGCGTCACCGGCCCGGCGGCCGACGAGGCCACGGTCAGCTGATGCCGGCCGAAGCGGACCCGGCCCGGCCCGGCGGCGTCGGCCTCGACGAAGTTGGCCAGCCCGACAAAGTCCGCCACGAACCGGTTCTGCGGCCGATGGTAGATTTCCAGCGGCGACGCCACCTGCTGAATGCGCCCGCGGTTCATGACCGCGACCCGATCGGACACCGCCAGGGCTTCCTCCTGATCGTGCGTCACGTACACGGCGGTGATCCCCAGCCGCTGCTGCAGCAGCCGGATCTCGGTGCGTACCCGCACGCGCAGTTTGGCGTCGAGGTTCGACAGCGGCTCATCCAGCAGCAGGACCTGCGGCCGCACGACCAGGGCCCGCGCCAGGGCCACCCGCTGCTGCTGGCCTCCGGACAGGCGAGACGGGAACGTATCGGTCACCCGGACCAGCCCGACAAGGTCGAGGGCATCGGAAACGCGCCGGCGCGCCTCCACTGGTTCCACCCCGCGCATGCGGAGTCCGTAGGCGACGTTTTCGAACACGGTCATGTGGGGGAACAGCGCGTACTCCTGGAAAACCATCGCCGTCTGCCGCCGGTAGGGCGGCAGATCGTTGACGCGCTCGCCGCCGATGAGGATATCCCCCTCGTCCGGCGCGTAGAACCCGGCGATCATCCGCAGGGTCGTGGTCTTGCCGCACCCGCTCGGCCCCAGCAGGGTGGTGAAACTCCCGTCGGCGACCTCCAGCGAGACGTCGTCGACGGCGAGGG
Organism: bacterium; assembly: GCA_044869795.1. Classification (GTDB taxonomy): domain Bacteria; phylum Sysuimicrobiota; class Sysuimicrobiia; order Sysuimicrobiales; family Kaftiobacteriaceae; genus DASXUC01. Next base: position 8,296 of record JBIOXT010000086.1, read on the forward strand.
TGGATCCGAACCGTTTCGAGATGCGGACGAGACGGACGTCGGCCATCAGACCCTCAGCCCAGCGGCAGGCCCCGCAGGCCGCGGGTGATCGCCACCCGCGCCAGCGTCACCGCTGCCAGCGTGACGACCAGTAAGGCCGTGGTCAGGGCGGCCGCGGCCCCCCAGAACCCTCCCCCGATCATGGAGAGGATCGAGTACGTCGCCACGAGGTTGCGGGGCGTCACGAGGAACACGACGATGCTCAAGTTGGTCACGGCGCGGATGAACGACGTGATGAACGACGCGACGAACGGCCCGCGCAGCAGCGGCAGATAGACGTCGCGCAGGATGCGCAGCCCGCTCGCACCGAGGTCGGCCGCCGCCTCCTCGATCGAACGATCGATCTGCTTCAATCCCGCCACCGCTGCCTGGTACCCGAAGGGAACGTGCCAGAACGTCAGGGCGAGGACCAGGATCCACGACGTGCCGCCCAACCGAAACGGCGGGGCGTTGAACGCCAGCAGGAAGCCAACGCCGATGAACACCCCCGGCAGCGCCGCCGGGAGCACGGCCAGAAAATCGAGGACGCGTTCGAATCCGAACTGCCGGCGCGAGGTCACAAATGCCGCGAGCAGCGCGATCGCGCTGGTCAGCAGGGCGCTCCCCGCCCCGACTTTGAGGCTGTTGATCAGATGCTCGCCGCCCTGGGCCATCGCCAGTTTCCAGTGGTCGAAGGTGAACGTCCAGTCATAGCCCCAGGTACGGGCGAACGCGCCCGCCAGGACTCCCACGTAGACGAGGAGGATGAAGACCGCCACCACGATGCAGGCGCCCAGCAGCGGCCATTTGAACGCCGCGGGGGTGGGCGGCCGCGGGACGCGGGATCCGCGGCCGGTGATCGCCGTGTAGAGCCGCCGGCTGACCCACACGCGCTCGAGCACGAACAGCGCGATCGTGGGCACGATCAGCATACTGACTACCACCGCCGCTCCGCTGAGATCGGCCAGGCCCTCGATCCGGAACCACGCCTCCGTGGCCAGCAGCGGAAAATTGCCAGCGATCAGGACGGCGTTGCCGAAGTCGGCGAGCACGGTGATGGCCACCAGCAGCATGGCCGCCGCGACCCCCGGGCGTGCCAGCGGCAGCGTAATCGTGCGGAAGACGGTCCCGTCGCGTGCGCCGAGATCGCGGGCCGCATGCTCCAGCGTCGGATTGATCGCGTCCAGCACCTGGCCGATGATCAGGACGGCGTAGGGAAAGAAGGCCACGGTCTGCACGAGCCACAGCCCCTGCCAGCCGAAGATGTTCACGTCCAAGCCCAGCAGAGAATGCGTGACCAGACCTTGACGTCCAAACATGAGGATGTAGGCAAAGGCGACCATGAACGGCGGCGCGAACAGGGGCAGCAGCGACAGCAGCTGGAACAGCCGCCGCCCGGGGAGATCCTCCCGGCTGGTCGCGTACGCGTACACGAACCCCACCAGCGTCGCCGACCCCGTGGACAGCACCATCATCAGCAGGCTGTTGCGCAGGGCGGCGATCCACCTGGCGTGCTCCGGAATCGCCAGGTAGTCCGACAGAGCGGGATAGGTCACCACGCGGAACGCGGGGTAGAAGACGAAGACCAGCAGCGCGCCGGCCACCAGCAGAAAGGCGGCAAGCAGGCCGGGGTCCCCTACGGACAAGACACGCGGTCGTCGGGCTTTCGGGACGAGGGGAACCGGGACTAGGGGACCCGATACCTGTGCCATGTCTTCGCCTAGTCCCTTCGTCCCCTAGTCCCTTAGTCCCGAACTACTTTCCGATTTCCCTCTGCCACCGCTCCCGCAGCCGCTGCATGTTGTCGATCGCCCACTGCCGGTCGTACTTGACGAATTTCAGCGACGACAGCGGCGGCATGCCCAACGGAGCCGGGACATCGGTACGGGTCGGGTAGCGCAGGCCGAACTTCCCGTTGATGTCCTGTGGTGTCTTGGTCAGGATGAAATCGATGAAGCGCCGCGCGCCGTCCCGGTTCGGTCCCCCTTTGATGATCGACGCCGCGCCGATCTCGGTGGCCGTGTCGGCCGGGAAGACGATGTCAACGGGGAACCCCTGGTTCACCGCCATGGACCGGATGTCGTGCCCCCAGTTCATGCCGGCGGTGGCTTCGCCGCGCGACACCAGCGTGATGCCGGCGGGGGCGGTGGGCGTGAACGTTGCGTTGTCGGCCAGCTGTTTGAGCCACGCAAAGGCCCGATCTTCGTTGCCCAGGCGGAAGATCTGCGCCGCCATGAAGATGAACCCGCCGCCGGTGGTCACCGGGCTGGGCAGCACCAACTGGCCGCGAAAGGCGGTGTTGAGCAGGTCATCCCAGCCGGCCGGCGTGCGGACGCCGCGGGCGGTCAGCGCCGCGAACCGGTCGCGGTTGTACATGATCGCCAGGGCTCCGATGTACCAGCCGTACCAGAACCCCTGGGGATCGTAGTACTCCGGCGCCAGGCGGGCTTCCGCGAGCACCGGCGATCGGTACGCGTCCAGCAGCCCTTCTTTGGCCAGCGGGGCGTGGAAGTCGGCGGACCCGCCGAGGAAGATGTCGGCCTGGGGGTTGGCCTTCTCCGCCCGGATCCTCGTCGCCAGCGTGCCCGCCGCGGCAAGGGTCAGCGCTTCGGTGCGCAGTCCGGTCACCCGCTCGAAGGCCTTGAGGACCTCACTGGTCACCGTGGCGTCCAGCGCCGAGTAGATCACCACTTTGTTGGCCTGCGCGCCGACGGCGCCGCTGAGCAGCGTCACCGCGACGATCACGCAACAGACTACCGCTGCGATCTTCCGCATCGTCTACTCCTCCTCATGGTCTCCGGATGGACTCAGTGGACTCAAGGATGAACCGCTCGATGACTTCCGCCAGCCCCTCCTCGTCATTGGTCTTGGTGACGTAGTCCGCCTGGGCCTGCACCTCCGGCGGCGCGTTCCCCATCGCCACGCCGAGACCGGCAAAGCGCAGCATCTCCTGGTCGTTCAGGTTGTCCCCGACGGCGATGATCGCATCCTGTGAAAGCCCCAGCAGTTGAGCGACGAACTCCAGCGCCGCGCCTTTCGTGCTCCCCGTCGGCAACACCTCCAGGTACGTCTGCTCGGAAAACACGATGTTCATCGGATACGGCAGGCGGGCGATCGCGGCGGCCGTCTCGACGAGGTCGTCGCGGTCACCGATGATGAGGATCTTGGTGGGATCCGGCGGCAGGAACGCGAGGAGATCTCCGACCTCTTCGACGACGAGCCGGTCCTTCCGCCGGTAGTATTCGCTGTGGACGTTCAGACGGCCGACGTACACGCGGTCGTTCACGTACAGGTGGGGCTGCACCTGCGGGTGAGCCTGCAGCAGCTCCAGCACGGCGCGCGCCTGCTCGTACGCGAGCGGGACCCGGCGGAGGACCCTGTCCGCACGGAAGTCATAGACGATGGCGCCGTTGGCCAGGATCGCCGGTGCGTCGGCCCCCACCCCCCGCACGAAGGGCTCCGCGGATGGCCAGATGCGTCCGGTCGCGAGGCATACCCGCACGCCTCGGGCCTGCGCGGCGGCGACCGCGGCGTGGACCCCGGTTGTGACCTCCCGCGTCGACGTAATGAGGGTGCCGTCGATGTCGGCGACGAGGAGCCGGTACGGTGTCCGGGGCCCGGTGTCTGGGGTCCGGTCGATCATGATTGCGCGGACACCGGACCT